>JAZSJS010000034.1:0-5133 GCA_045534435.1 Eubacteriales bacterium | reverse complement strand
ACAGATACACCCAACATTAGCACCCCCCACAAAAAGCGTCCTTCAAAAAGTCGCCTTGCAAAAATAGAAAAAAGCTTCTGCAAAAATCTTTATATAAATAATAAAATTAATTAAAACAGTTGACTTTTATAAAAAAATGCGGTAAAATAATAGTGTATCGCCTTTTTGAAGGGAGGAAATCGTTGTGGTCAGAAGTATGACAGGCTTTGGACGCTGTCGCGAAACGATCGAGGGCTTGGACGTCACGGTCGAGGTGCGCGCGGTCAACAGCCGCTATTTGGATTGCTCGGTGAAGATCAGCCGTGCCTATTCCTATCTTGAGGAGCGAGTCAAGCCCTATTTGCAAAGCAAGGGCATCTCGCGCGGAAAGCTTGACGTCTGGATCGGTGTTGAGGTGCTGGATTCGGGCAGCGTGGACGTGATCCCCGACGAGGGTTATTTGCGCGGTTATCTGAACGCGCTTCACGTTTTGCGCGATCAGTACGGGCTTGCCGACGACATTTCCGTCATGACGGTTGCGCGCAATCCCGAGGTTTTTCTGATCAAAAAGCCCGCCGAGGACGTTGAACGCGATTGGGCGATCGTTTCCTCCGTGCTGGAAAAGGCGACCGACGCCTTTCTGGAGGCGCGCGAGCGAGAGGGCGAAAGCCTGGCCGCCGACCTGCGCGGAAAGATCGAGGAGATCAAGAAAGCGGTTGACGAGATCGAGCGGCTTTCCGCCGACGACATCTCGCACTATCGCGAGCGCCTGGCAAAGCGGATCCGCGACGCTCTCGCGGACAATCAGATCACGCTCGACGAATCCCGCCTGTTGACCGAATGTGCCATCCACGCCGACAAGGTTGCCGTGGACGAGGAGCTGGTGCGCCTGCGCACGCATTTCGTCGCCTTTGAGGAGATCCTCTCCTCGGGAGAGCCGGTCGGAAGAAAGCTCGATTTTCTGATGCAGGAAATGAACCGCGAGATCAACACCACCGGTTCCAAATGCAACGACGCCAAGATCGCGCAGCTCGTGGTCGACGTCAAGTGCGGCTTTGAAAAGATCAGAGAACAGATCCAGAATTTGGAATGATCAAAACTTTTTTCGGAAAGGATTTTTAATACCATGAAATTTATCAACGTGGGCTTCGGAAACATGGTCGCTGCCGACCGTGTCGTCGCTTTGGCAAACCCCGATTCCGCTTCCATCAAGCGACTGATCCAGGACTCCAAGGACGATGGCAGAGCCATTGACGTGACCTGCGGCAGACGTACCCGCGCGGTCATCATCACCGATTCCGAGCACGTGATCCTGTCTGCCATTCAGACCGAGACCATCGCAAACAGGCTTGACAGCAGCGCACAGATCGACGATGAGATCGCCGACGAGGAAGACGAAAACGAGTGAGGAGAGAGAATCGCATGAAAAAAGGTCTTTTGATTGTCATCTCCGGTCCCTCCGGAAGCGGAAAGGGCACCGTCAACGCAAAGCTTCTGAAGGCCGAGGACTACGTCCTCTCGGTTTCCATGACCACCCGCTCTCCGCGTGACGAGGAGATCCCCGGAGTCAGCTATCATTACATCTCCACCGAGGAATTTGAATCGCACATCAAAAACGGAGAGATGCTGGAGTACGCCACCTACTGTGAGCATTATTACGGTACGCCTCTCAAGGCGGCAATGGAGGTGCTGGAGTCCGGCAAGAACCTGATCCTCGAGATCGAGGTCGAGGGGGCCTTGAAGGTCAAGAAGGCATATCCCGAGGCCGTTCTCATCATGCTCCTCCCCCCCTCCTTCGCTGCCCAGGAGGCGCGTCTGCGCGGAAGAGGCACCGAAGACGAGGAGAAAATTCAGAAGAGACTTGCGCGCACGCGTGAGGAGCTGAAGAATCTTTCCGAATACGACTACATCGTTTACAACCGCGACGGCGGTGTGGATGATTGCGTGGAGGACATCCGCGCCATCGTCAGTGCCGAGCAGTGCTCCGACAGGCGCCATGCCGAGGGTTGCGTCAAGGATATGCGTGCCATCGCGCGCGCCGAGCAGTGCGCAAACAAGCGTCACGCCGACGCCTATGAAAAATATTTTCAATAAATCACGAAAGCAGCTCGCGAAAAGCGAGTATATACATACCACTACTCACGCAAAGGAGAATCACCATGCTTTATCCCACCATCGAAGAATTGACCAAGGGTCAGCACAACCGCTATGAGCTTGCACTCGCAACCGCAAAATGCGCGCGCCTGATCACCAATGAATACGTTCATCAGCACGAGCTTGCCGAAAAAGCGGCATCCAAGGAGCTCTCTGCGACGATCGACCGCGAGCTTCGCGACGAAAAGGCTGTCAAGGTTGCCATCAATCGGATGCACCGCGGCCAATATTCCATCGTTTCGAACGTCAACGAGGTCTCTGCCGAGGAAGCAGAGCCTGTCGAAGACGCTGAATAAATGAAGATGGATTCGGTTGCCGGCGTCTGTCTTTTGGATAATCCCTTTCCGATCGACGGCATATACGACTACCGCATCCCCCGGGAGCTTGCCGAGGAGATCCACCTCGGCAGCTTCGTGGTCGTTCCCTTCGGGATCGCCAATCATCGTCGCACCGCTCTGGTGCGCGAGCTCAAGGAATCCTCGCAATACGACGATTTGAAATCCATTGTTTCGGTCTGTCCCGAAAAGCTGTCGCTTGACGAGGAGATGCTGGGACTGTGCGATTTTATGAAGCTGAGAACGCTCTGCTCCACGGGAGATGCGGTCCGCGCCATGATCCCCGCATCGGCGCTCTCACGACTCATCACGGTCTACTCTCCCGTTTCGGGGCAAATACCTCTTGACTCCGACGAAGATTCCTCGTCGGATTTGTTCGTATATCGACATATTCAAGAACGCGGTGAGGCGGCTCTGCCCGCCCTGCGGGAGCGCTTCGGTGCCGGTGTCGAGCTGGCGCTGCGCCATCTGATCTCCCGCGGTCTTCTGCAAAAGAAGGTCCTTCTGAAGGATGCCTCCGAGGGCCTGACCGAACGGATCTGGCTCCCCGCGCTCCCCGAGGAGGCGCTTTGCGCGCTGATCGAGGGAAATGCGGCAAACGGCATCCGTCTGACCTCGGAAAAGCAAAAGGCGGTGCTGCGCGCGATCCTGGAAAGCGACGAGCCCCTGACGGCATCCGAGATCAAGGAGCGCGCCGACGTGACCAACGCGCCGATGAAGACTCTGCTTTCCAAGGGTGTCCTGCAGGTGACGGAGCGCCGCGTGGATCGCAATCCTTATGCCGACGCGACCTTCGTCGGACAAACGCCGCTTTGCCTCAACGAGGAGCAATCCGAGGCGGTCGAAACGCTTTCCGCGCTCGCCTTTTCGGGTGAGGCGAAGGCTGCTCTGCTTCACGGCGTGACCGGAAGCGGCAAGACCGTCGTCATGACGGCGCTGATCGACCGTCTGCTCGCAGAAGGACGCGGCGTCATTCTGCTTCTTCCCGAGATCGCGCTGACACCGCAGTCGGTGTCGATCTTCTGCGCGCGCTACGGCAACAGAGTCGCCGTCATTCACTCCGCGCTTTCGGCGGGAGAGCGCTACGATGCCTACTGCCGCATCAAAAGCGGCGACGCGGACGTCGTCATCGGAACTCGCTCCGCCGTCTTTTCCCCCGTTCGCAATCTCGGTGCGATCCTGATCGACGAGGAGCAGGAGCACACCTACAAATCCGATCAGAATCCGAAATACCACACGCGCGATATTGCGCGTTACCGTTGTGCCGCCAACCGCGCTCTCATGCTGCTGGCATCGGCAACGCCCTCGGTCGAAAGCTATCGCAAGGCAAAGGAGGGGGTCTATACCCTGGTGCGCCTGACGCGTCGCTTCGGAGGCGCGAAGCTTCCCCGCGTGGAGATCTGCGATATGCGCCGCGAGGCACACGTCGGAAACACCTCTCCGCTCGGTACCAAGCTGATGGAGGAGCTCTGCCGTGTGACGCAGGAGGGCGAGCAGGCCGTGCTCTTCCTCAACCGGCGCGGCTACAATCATTTCGTCAGCTGCCGAACCTGCGGTGAGGCGATCCTCTGCCCGGGCTGCTCGGTGGCGATGACCTACCACACCCGCAAGGGAACCTATGCCGAGGGAGATCTGGTCTGCCATTGGTGCGGCAGACGGATGCCGCTTCCGCGCATCTGCCCCTCCTGTAAATCCGAGCACCTGGCGCGCGCGGGCTTTGGCACGCAACGCGTGGAGAAAGAGCTGCAGAAGCTGCTCCCCGCGGCAAGCATTCTGCGCATGGATACCGACACGACCTCGTCCAAGTTTTCGTATGACAGTATGCTCTCGGATTTCCGCACACACAGGTCCGACGTTCTGCTCGGCACGCAAATGGTGACAAAGGGCCACGATTTTCCCGACGTCACGCTGGTCGGTGTACTGCTCGCGGACGCGGCGCTCTATCTGGACGATTACCGCGCATCCGAGCGCACCTTCTCGATGCTGACACAGGTCATCGGAAGAGCCGGACGCGGTGAAAAAAACGGGATGGCGGTCATTCAGACCAACAACCCCGATCACGAGATCATCTCGCTTGCCTGCGCGCAGGATTACGAAAAATTTTATGAGCGTGAGATCCGCTTGCGCGAGCTTCTCGTCTTCCCCCCGTTCTGCGACATCGCGCTGATGACCTTTGTGGGGCAGCAGGAAAACGAGCTTTTCCGCGCGACCGCGGCACTCTCCGCGCATCTGCAGGCCCTGACATCAAAGGGCGGGGAATTCCAAGACGTCCCGCTCGTGACCTTCGGGCCCTTCGAGGCACCGGTCTATCGCGTGGACAATAAATACCGCATGCGCATGGTCGTCAAATGCCGCCTCAATCGGCGCACGCTCGCGCTCTTTGCCGAGCTGCTTTGCTTCTTCTTCCGCAGCATGGGCAAGCGGATCACCATGAGCATCGATCTCAATCCCTCGACACTGTAACCGTAAAAAAACGAATTCCGTTCACATTCAATTTGCAATTCGGTGGTATCCTATTCTCAGATCCACCAAAAGGAGATTTATTATGGCTAAGCTGAACATCGTAAAGGTCGGAGACGACACCCTTCGCAAGGTCTGCCGTCCCGTTGAAAAGAAGTCGGAGGCCAAGCGGTCTTAGGAAGACAATACTAATGGCCAACTCCTT
>JAZSJS010000035.1:0-6845 GCA_045534435.1 Eubacteriales bacterium | reverse complement strand
GGGGTGTGGGGGCGGCTTTTTTCAAAAAGCGCCCCCACAAACATAAAATGTTATTTACTTTTTCGGGAAGCTGTCCTTCAAGCCGACCACGCGGTTGAAGGTGTTGGGATTTTTGGAATCCTTGCAGAAATAGCCGACGCGAACGAATTGGTATCTTTCGCCCGCCGCTGCCTCTTCCAGACAGGGCTCCACCATTGCGTTGTCGACGCGGGAGAGCGAATCGGGATTGAGGAAATCCAGATAGGTCTTGCCCTCGGGAACCTCGGCGGTGTTTTCGATGTTGAAGAGTCGGTCATAGAGCATCAGGGAAGCGGGGCGCGCATATTTTGCGGAAAGCCAGTGGATCGTTCCCTTGACCTTTCTTCCGTCGGTTGGCATACCGTTTCCGGTTTCCAGATCCGCGGTGGCGTGAATGCACTTGATGCTGCCATCATCGTTCTTTTCAATGCCGGCATATTTGATGATATAGCCGTTCATGAGACGAACCTCTCCGTCGGGCTTGAGGCGGAAGAACTTGGGAGGCGGAACCTCTGCAAAATCGTCGGCATCGATATAGATCTCTCGCGTCATGGGAACCTGACGCGTGCCGAGCTCGGGCTTTTGCGGATGGTTGGAAACCGTGAGCATTTCCTCCTTGTCCTCGGGATAGTTGTCGATGATGACCTTGATGGGATTCACGACCGCAATGCGGCGGAGCGCGTTCTCGTTGAGATTGTCGCGCACGCACGCCTCAAGCTGACGCACGTCCACGGTGTGGTCGGTGTTGGTGACGCCTGCCTCGCGTACGAACGTGAAAAGCGCCTCGGGTGTGTAGCCGCGACGGCGAAGGCCGCAAAGGGTGGGGAGACGGGGATCGTCCCAGCCGTCCACGTAGCCTTCCTCGACCAATTGACGAAGATAGCGCTTGGACATCACGGTGTAGGTGATGTTCATGCGACCGAACTCCCATTGATGCGGCTTTTGCGCAAAGCCAATCTTTTCCGTCACCCAATCATAGAGCGGACGGTGATTGCGGAATTCACTCGAGCAGAGCGAGTGCGTGATACCCTCGAGCGCGTCCTGAATGGGATGCGCGAAGTCATACATCGGATAAACGCACCATTCGTCACCTTGACGGTGATGATGAATGTGCTTGATGCGGTAGATGACGGGATCGCGGAGATAGGGATTGTCGGAGGAGGGATCGATCTTGGCGCGGAGCGTGCGTGCGCCGTCGGGAAATTCGCCGTTTCTCATGCGCTCAAACAGCTCCAGGTTTTCCTCCACGGAGCGGTTGCGATAGGGAGATTCCTTCGAGGCGACCGCGCGATCGGTGCCCTTGTAATCGGCAAGATCATCCTTGGAAAGGTCACACACGTAGGCATCACCCTGCTTGATCAGCTGAACGGCAAACTCATAGCATTTTCCAAAATAGTCCGAGCCGTAGAAGACACCGCCCGTGGGCGTGGCTCCCAGCCATTCCAGATCCTCGCGGATCGAGCGAACGAATTCATCGGACTCCTTTGCGGGGTTGGTGTCGTCATAGCGCAGGTTGAAAAGTCCGTTGTACTTGTTTGCAACGTCGGTGTTGATGCAGATCGCCTTCACCGAGCCGATGTGGAGATATCCGTTGGGCTCGGGAGGGAAGCGGGTGTGGATCTTGAGATCGGGAAGCTCCGCGAGATCGGCATCGATGATGTCGTGTATAAAGTTTCTTTCAATTTCAGCCATGTTTTTTTATCCAAAACCTTTCTCGAAAAATCAGAGGGAATCGCGCATTTTCTCGATGCGTGCGCGCACGCGTGCTTCACCGAGCACCTGCATGACGGCATACATATCGGGCGCGTTGAGCTTGCCTGTCAGAGCCACGCGCAGGAACATACTGACGTCGGCAACGTTCCCGCGGAATGCCGTGGGATCTGCCTTATAGGCCTTCATATCGTCGGCATAGCCGATCTTGCGGGCGATCGCCTTGATCTTGTCAAACCAAACGGTCATGTCGTCGGCGGGATCGTATGTCTCAAGGAAGCCGTTCAGCGCCGCCTTGATGTCGGCAACGTCAAAGCTTTCGGCATAGGTGTCCTCCTGCACGAAGATCTCGTCGAAGAAGAATCCCATGTAGGGCTTTGCGTCCGCCCAGGTGGCGAGGTCCTTTCTCGGCTTTTTGCCGCCTCTGCCGATCGCGAAGATCGAGGCGGTGTAATCACGGTCTCTTGCCAGCAGGGCACCGAAGTCGGGATCGTATGCCAGCGCCCATGCGGTGACCTTTTCGGTGACCTCATCGGCACTCATGCGCGAGATAATATTTTTGGAAACGTCGCCCAGCTTGTTAAAATCAAACAGGCATCCCGACGAGCTCATCTTCTTGATGTTGAAGGGGAAGTCGGTGTAGGGCTTGTCCGGATTTTGCGCGTGCCATTCCTCATAGTTGGAATTGAGCAGAGTCATGATATATTCGCAAACACAGGCGGGATCGTAGCCCATGCGGCTGTAATCATCCATATTCGCTCCCATGTCACGCTTGGAGAGCTTCTTTTTGTTGCCGTTTTCATCCAGACGCATGATCTGCGCGATGTGCATGAACTTGGGCAGACGGAAGCCGAGATAGCGGAAGAGCATAATATGCTTGGCAAGGCTGGGCAGCCACTCCTCTCCGCGAACGACGTGCGTCGTTCCCATCAGGTGATCGTCAACGGCGTGCGCGAAGTGATAGGTGGGGATGCCGTCCGACTTGAGCAGCACGAAATCCTCGTCGTTTTCGGGGATCTCCAATTTACCCTTGATCAGATCGGTGAAGGGTGTTTTCTTTTCGGGATCGCCGTCGGCAAGAATACGGAGCACGAAGGGGTCTCCGGCGTCCAGATGCGCCTTGACCTCGTCCAGCGTGATCTCACGCGCCTTGAGCATCGCCTCGCGCTGAGCCGATTGATCCTCGTGCCAGTCCTTTGCCTTGATTTCGGCTTTTTTGTCCACGGCGTTGAGTGCGTCGAGCTCCTCCTGCGTGGTGAATACGGGATATGCACGTCCCTCGCTCACCAGCTTCTTCGCAAAGACGTGGTAGATCGGTCCGCGCAGACTCTGACGGTAGGGGCCGTAGTTGCCCGAATCGCAGATCTTGCCGTCCTCACCGATCACGGCACCCTCGTCAAAATGGATTCCGTAGTGTGCCAGCGTGCGGATCAGACCCTCGGCTGCACCCTCGACCTCGCGCTTGGCATCGGTATCCTCAATGCGGAGCATGAATACGCCGCCGCTCTGATGTGCCAGACGCTCGCAGATGGTGGAGGGGAAGAGTCCGCCAAAGTGGACGAATCCCGTGGGGCTGGGGGCAAAACGTGTGACCTTGGCTCCCTCGGGAAGCTGTCGGGGCGGAAATTTCGCCTCAACCTCGTCGGGGGTTTCGGTTACGTTCGGAAAAAGAAGATCGGCAAGAAGCTGATAGTCCATGGTTTTTATCATCCTTTCTGGGTGGTCAGTAAATCACGAGATCCAGCGCGTCGCCAAGCCTGGCAGAGTCGCCGTGTCCCGGATAGATGGTCAGATTTTGGGGGAGTGCGCGCATTTGTCGGAGGGAATGAAACAGCACCGAGGCGTCGCCTCCGTAAAGGTCATAACGGCCGTAGCCCTCGGCGAAGAGCGTGTCTCCGGTCAGAAGAAATTCGCCGTTGCAGTCAAAGCAGACCGAACCGGCAGAGTGTCCCGGTGTCGCGATCACTCGGATGGATTCCTCTCCCAGGGTGAGGATCTCACCGTCGGAAAAGGTCTCGTCGGGCGCGCGGTAGGTACGCTCCATGCGGAAAAAGGTATAAAAGGCATTTTTGCGCGCGTCGGTCAGCATGCCCGCGTCGTCCTTGTGGATGAGCACAGGTGCGCCCGTCGCGTCACGCAGAGAATCGACCGAAACGATGTGATCGAAGTGTCCGTGCGTGAGCAGGATCATTTCCAGCCTCGCACCCGCGATCTTGAGGGCATTGAGAATGGCTTTTGCATCGGCGCTGGGATCCACCACCGCCGCGTGCTCGCCAACCGTCAACAGATAGCAGTTGGAGCCCCATGAGCCGGGGTAAAGATTTTTGATTTGCAACGTCACACCCGCCTCTCACACACAATAATACATTTTATTATACCACAATTTTTTCGGCTTGTCTACTGCTTTTTATAAAAAAGAATTGAAAAAACTTTTTGCGTTGCTATTGACTTTACACGTTGGATATGCTATAATTTGATTAGTACAGTTCATACAGATTGGAGTGGTCGAATGAAATGGAAATTTTCGGGTGAACGTGACGTTTATCTGGAGATTGCGGAGCAATACAAAAAATACATTTCTTTGGGATTGCTTGCCCCGGGTGAACGGCTCCCCTCGGTTCGCACGGCGGCGATTGAGCTTGGTGTCAATCCCAATACCGTAGCGCGCGCCTATTCGCTTTTGGAGGAGGAGGGGGTGGTAACTTCAATTCCGAAAAAGGGGATTTATGTCAACGAAGGTGTACATGAGGACCACGCCGAGGAGAAGGCACTTTTGATCGCCTTGCGCGAAAAGGGAATTTCAAAAGAAGTATTGCTGAATTGGATCGAGGAGGTGTATGAGAACCATGATTGAAATCAAAAATCTGAGTCATTCCTTGGGCGAGAAGCAAGTGCTGAGTAACGTCAACCTGACGCTGAAGGAGGGGGGCGTGATGGGGCTTGTCGGCATCAACGGTGCCGGAAAAAGCACGCTTTTGCGCCTGATCGCGGGCGTTTACGTGCCCGATGCGGGAGAAATTGTTTGCGATGGAGCTTCTCTTCGTAACGCCGAGGCGAGAAAGGATATTTTCTTCCTGTCGGACGATCCTTATTACACGATCTCTACCACCGGAAAAAGTCTGCTTCGACTCTACCGTGTTTTTTATCCCCAATTGGACGTGGAGATCTTTCGTCGCTATATGAGCGAATTCGGACTTGACGAGAAAAAGCCGATCCGCAACTTTTCAAAGGGCATGCGTCGTCAGCTTTACGTGGCGTTGGCGCTTTCGGTTCGCCCGAAATATCTGCTTTTGGACGAGGCTTTTGACGGCTTGGATCCCTTGGCTCGACTTGCTTTCAAGCGCGCGATCAACCGCGCTGTGGAGGAGGACGGAACCGGTGTCTTGATCTCCAGCCACTCTTTGCGTGAATTGGAGGATTTTTGCGATTGTTACGCTCTGATCGATCATATGACGGTGGCGGATTCGGGCGATATTTCCGAGCATGTCAACCGCTTTTGCAAGTTTCAGCTCGCTTTTTTGGAGGAGTTTGACGAATCGATCTTTGACGCTCTTCCCACGGCTTCGATCGAGAAGAGCGGCCGCTTCGTTCGTGTCGTTCTGCAGGGAAGGAGTGACGAAATGAAGCCCATTTTGGAGTCGCTGCATCCCGCGATCGTCGAGGAAATGCCCATGGACTTTGAGGAAATGTTTATTTACGAGGTGGGAGAGAGGGGGTATCTGCAATGAAGACGTTTGGACGCTATTTGTCGTATCGTTTGGGGCAATCTTGGATTCGGACGTTGATTTTTACGGTGCTTTCCGTCTCCTTGAGTCAATCGGTAATTCTAAGCGAATTGAAGTATACGATGATTCTAAACGGAGTGAAGCACAGCAGACCCGAATCCGGACTTTATATTCTTGCTGTGATTTTGGGAATTTTTTGCACCGTGATCCCGATGCTGGAGCTTGGAGAATATAAAAACCGTCGGAATTTGGATGCCTTATATTCCTTCGCCATCAGCCGCAAACAGCTTGCGCTTTTGCACTATCTGAGCGGTTGGATCCAGGTGATCGTGATTTATACGGTGACCTATCTTGGCGCTTGCCTGACGCTTGTGACTCACAAACCTCCGTTTCAGCTGATCTATCTGCTTCCGTATTATTTCCTGTCGCTGTGTATCGGATTGATCATGTATTCGTTTTTCCTGTTTTTCTTCGGAGAGGCGAACAGTGAGGCGGACGGCGTGCTCTTTTGTGTGCTTGGAATCTTTTTGGTTACCATGATTTGGAGCTTGGAAGAGGAGTTTTTGATCGGTGTGTTTGAGTCTTCTTGGGGATGTGCTTACGCCCCAATTGATGCCTTGACCACGATCTTTCAATATTGGATTCATTCACCCGAAGAGGGCTCGTGGCTCGCAAGAATCTATTTGAGTGAATGGTATATGTTTATTCCTTGGAGCGTGATCGGCATTGCTTGCGCGTTTGGTTATTTTTTCACGTTTTCAAGGAAGCCCGCAGAAAAGAACGGTGATATTTCAAACTCTTGGTTTGGGTATCGGACGATGATCCCGATTTACGGCTTTTTCTTGGCGGTCAATCCATTTGGGTGGATTTTGGTCACGATTCTGATGCTTGCGGGATATTGTATCTACCGACGCTCCTTCAAGCTCAAGAAAAGCGATCTGATCGTGCTGGGCGTGGCAATACTGGTGGCTTTCATCAATTCTTTCTGAATTTTTTAAATGAACCGGGCGTTGTACAATCTCGTACAACGCCCGGTTTTGATATGTTTTTTATACGTTGAATCGGAAGAAGACGATGTCTCCGTCCTGCATGATATATTCCTTGCCCTCACTGCGGAGCAATCCCGCATCCTTGACGGCGTTCATCGTGCCGTACTTTTGCAGATCGTCAAATGCGACCACCTCGGCGCGGATGAAGCCTCTCTCAATGTCGGAGTGGATCTTGCCCGCAGCCTTCGGCGCCTTCGTACCCTTGCGGATTGTCCATGCGCGACACTCGTCGGGGCCCGCGGTCAGGAAGCTGATCAGACCCAGAAGGGCATAGCTTGCCTTGATCAGTCGGTCAAGACCGCTCTCCTCAATGCCAAGGTCGGAAAGGAACATTGGCTTATCC
>JAZSJS010000031.1:0-7008 GCA_045534435.1 Eubacteriales bacterium | reverse complement strand
AGACCGCTTGGCCTCCGACTTCTTTTCGCACTTATTCAGAGAGTGACGGTTCTCTACTCGCAGTATTACAACTGGGAATGCACGGTCGCGAACGAGGATAGAATAAAGTTCCTCAATATTTGCCTTTCGCGCGCAGGTGCTGACAGTATGATAACTCCCCGAGAAATGCTCCGCGATTATATGACCGTGCTCAATATTCTGATGCAGAATCCCGACGCCTCGTTTGAGACGGTGGTGGGGAGTGCGGTGACGCTCAAAACCGATGCCGACGACCGTGACGCTGAGGACGTGCCGTCCGCCGCGCCCGAAACGGCATCGAAAACCTATTCGATCGACGAGATCGAGTTTTGAGATTCTTTTTTCCTCACACCGAACGCAGAGGTTTTTGATATGAGTGAAATTTTTGAACGCTTTCCCGATTTCATACGGGAGTATATTTACGCGCACAATTGGGAAACGCTGCGCGAGGTGCAGGTGGCGGCGGCAGAGGTGATCTTTGACAGCGACGCCAATCTGCTTCTGACCTCGTCGACCGCGAGCGGCAAGACCGAGGCGGCGTTCTTTCCCATTCTGGCAGAGCTGTGCGAGGCTCCGCCCGTCAGCGTGGGGGTGCTCTATATCGCGCCGCTCAAAAGCCTGATCAACGATCAGTTCTGGCGCATGGAGGAGCTTTTGGACGAGAGCGGCATTCCCGTGACGCATTGGCACGGTGACGTGGCGCAATCGCACAAAAAGAAGCTTTTGGACAAGCCGAGGGGAATTTTGCAGGTGACGCCCGAGTCTCTCGAGTCCATGCTCATCAACCGCTCCAACGACATCGTGCGTCTGTTTGGAGATCTGCGGTATATCGTCATCGACGAGATCCACACGCTCACGGGCAGTGACCGCGGCAATCAGATCCTTTGTCAGATGGCGCGCATCGGCAGACTCATCGGACGCCATCCCCGACGCGTGGGCCTTTCGGCAACCGTGGGAGACCTGCAAAAGGCGGCGGATTGGCTGGGCGCGGGAAGCGGACGCGAGACCGTCGCGCCGCGCTTCGAGGGCGGTAAGATCCGCTGGCGGCTCGGCATGGAGCATTTTTACATTCAGAACGCAAAGACCGCACAGAGTGTCGAACCGAAGGACGACGTCGGAGGACCTGCCTCACCGATCGCCTACGACGCGGGATATTCCTATATGTACGACTGTGTCCGCGACAAGAAATCGCTGGTCTTTTCCAATTCGCGCGAGGAGACCGAATACCTGTGCGCGACCTTTCGGCAGATCGCCCGCAACCGCGGGGACAGTGACGTATTTCTGATCCATCACGGCAATCTTTCGGCTTCGATCCGAGAGGAGGCCGAGCTGAAAATGAAGGACGAGGATTGCATTGCCGTCACCTGCGCGACGGTGACGATGGAGCTTGGCATTGACATTGGCAGACTCGAGCGGATCCTGCAAAATCAGTCGCCCAATTCGGTCACAAGCTTTTTGCAACGCCTGGGACGCTCGGGCAGACGCGGACAACCGCCCGAGATGATGATGGTTTTTCGCGAGGAGGATCCGCTTCCCAATGCGCCGCTTCCGCAGCTGATCCCATGGGAGCTGCTCCGCGCGATCGCGATCGTGCAGCTCTATATCGAGGAACGATTCATCGAGCCTCCGACACTGCGAAAGCTGCCGTACAGTCTGCTTTTCCATCAAACGCTGAGCGTGTTGGCGGCATCGGGAGAGCTGACGGCGAAGCGGCTTGCCGAGCGCGTGCTGGCACTGCCGCCCTTCGCAGAGGTGCCGCGAGAGGATTACCGTGAGCTGATCCTCTCGATGCTCAACAACGACTTTTTGGAGATGACCGAGGAAAAGACGCTGATCGTGGGACTCGCGGGAGAGCGGCTTTTGCGCTCGTTCAAGTTCTATGCGGTCTTCAAGGACAGCGAGGACTATACCGTACGCTGCGGCTCGGACGAGATCGGAACCATCACGACGCCTCCCCCCGTGGGAGATCGCTTTGCGCTTGCGGGACGTGTTTGGGAGGTCGAGGAGCTGGACATACAGCACAGGCTGATCTACGTCAAGAGCGTAGAGGGAAAAATGGAGGTCTCCTGGCCGGGAGATCTCGGAGAGATCCACACACGCATCGTGCAAAGAATGCGTCGGGTGCTTGAGGAGGATTGCGTTTATCCCTATCTCAAGCCCAACGCGCAAAAGCGATTGGAGGTCGCGCGCCACGTGGCGAGAAACACGGGGATGCTGCGTCATTCTCTGGTGCATTTGGGCGGATATTCGTGGTGCCTCTTCCCGTGGCTCGGTACGCGCGGATTCCGCGCCATGCGCAAGACGCTTGCCCGTCATGCCGCGGCATTCGGGATCACGGGGATCGAATATGAGGGATGCTGCTTCATCACCTTCAAGATGTCGCGCGGAAACGACAGCGAGCTGATCTTAGCGATGGCGGATGCGGTCAGAGCGTGCGGGATCGATGCCGAGGAGCTGGTCGCGGGCGGAGAGGTGCCCGTGTTTGAAAAATACGACGACTACGTTCCATCCTCTCTGCTGCGACGCGCGTATGCGATCGACAAGCTCAACACCGCCGAGGTCGAGACAAGGCTTCTCGAGATCGAGCGGGAATATGAAACCGAAGGAGAATCTGTATGAAAAAGGAAATCACAGCCGAAACGAAAAAGATCATGATCTTTCTTCTGATCAATTCCGTGATCCTGATCTTTCTTTATTTTTGGATCCCGACACGCTGGGAATTTGAATATCTGCCCGCGATCTATCTCGCGGTCGGTGTGGCGCTTGCGCTGTATTACGTGATCTACAATCGCGGCTTCGCGCTCAAAAATGCCACGCCCGAGATGCTCCCCGCGCACCTGAGCGCCATTGACAAGCAGAGGATGCTTGAGGATGCCAAAGCGCGCGAGAAGAAGTCGCGTTGGACGCTGACGCTGCTCGTGCCGATCATTCTGACCTTTTTGGCAGATATGGTCTATCTGTTCATTTTCCCGTATTTTGAGGGGCTTTTCTCATGACACAAATTCGCATCGTATCGCTCTATTCGGGATCGCAGGGCAACGCCTGCCTGATCTCAACGGAGGAGGGGAGCATTCTGATCGACGCGGGCAAAAGTGCCAGGCGGCTTTGCGCGGCGCTGGCGGAGGCAGGGGTGTCTCCCGATGAATTGAAGGCGATCTTCATCACGCACGAGCACAACGATCACATCGGCGCGCTTGCCGTGCTGCTCAAGAGGCATCCGATTCCGGTACATATTCCCACGGGATGTGCGTACAAGCTTTCGACGGATGACGTGATCGCACCGCACCTGTGTGCGCATCCTCCGATCTGTTGTGAAACGGTGGCGGGCATGAGCGTCACATCCTTCCCGACACCGCACGACAGTCGCGCCTCGGTGGGGTATCATATCGAGATTCCACGTGAGGATGGCGGGGTGTTCCGCATCGGATACGCGACCGATATCGGCTATATTTCGCGAGAGGTCGAGGAGGGACTTTTGGGCTGTGACGCGGTGGTGCTGGAGAGCAATCACGATCCCGAAATGCTGCGCGAAGGGCCGTATCCCTACGACCTGAAGCTGCGGATCGCCTCGCGTCGCGGACATCTTTCCAACCCCGAGAGTGCGGCGTTTGCCGCCCGTCTTTGCGCAACGGGAACGAAATATCTGATGCTGGCGCATCTGAGCCAAGAAAACAACACCCCCGACACGGCCTACGACGAGTGTGTGGGCGCGGTGGGGGATGAGGGTGTGCGCATTTGTGTGGCACAGCCCGATGCGATCACCGAGCTGATGGGAGGGAATATACTTTGATACAGGTCACGGTCATCACCGTCGGCAACCTGAAGGAATCCTATTGGAGAGACGCGGTTGCCGAATATGAAAAGCGGCTTTCCGGCTTTTGCAAGCCGAGCATCGTTCAGCTCAAGGAGACGAAGCTTCCGGAGAACCCGAGTGAGGGAGAGATCCGGGCGGCACTTGCTGACGAAGCAAAAAGGATCCTTGCCGCCATGCCGCAAAAATCCTTTCGGATCGCCCTTTGCGTGGAGGGAAAGCAACTTTCCTCCGAGGAGCTGGCGACCAGACTCGAGAGTGCTTTGAACGAATGCGGCAATCTCTGCCTTGTCATCGGCTCGTCGCACGGGCTTGACGAGGAGGTCAAGGCGGCGTGTCAGATGCGCCTCTCGGTCTCCAGGCTGACCTTTCCGCATCAGATGATGCGACCGCTGCTGCTGGAGGTGCTTTACCGCTCCTTCTCGATTATGAAGGGCACGCGCTATCATAAATAAAGAAAAAATTCAAAAATCCTATTGAAAGAAAGTCGTTTGCATGATATAATATATGCATCACTTGGAAATACTAACGAAAAGATACGCCGATCGCGGCGTTGGAGGTAACCTTTGATCGTTGCATTGGAAGACGCAAAATACAAATTGATTGGAATGCGTGAGAGCATCCGTGAGCTTGGCTCGGCGCTCCGCATTGAAGAGACCAAGGAAAATCTGAAGGATCTGGAGGCGCAAACGCAGGCCCCCGACTTTTGGAACAATGCCGACAAATCGAGCAAGGTCCTGCAGGTGATCAAGCAGGGACAGGACAAGGTTTCGGGCTACGAGCGCCTTTGCGCGCGCCTGGAGGACGCCATCGCGCTTGCCGAAATGGCGATCGAGGAAAACGACGAGTCCTTCATCGAGGAGGTCCAGACCGAGCTGGCGGAGATCACCGCCGAGGAGGAGCATCGCCGCATTGAGGTTCTGCTCTCCGGAGAATACGACAAGAATAACGCCATCGTCTCCTTCCATCCCGGTGCGGGTGGCACCGAGGCGCAGGATTGGGCGCAGATGCTTTACCGCATGATCACGCGTTGGGCGGAAAAGAGCGGATTTCAGGTCAAGCTGACCGATTGGCTCGACGGTGACGGCGCGGGCATCAAGAGTGCCACGGTCATGATCAACGGCCTCAATGCCTACGGCTATCTCAAGAGTGAGAACGGTGTGCACCGTCTGGTGCGCGTCTCTCCCTTCGATGCCAACGGCAGACGTCAGACCTCCTTTGCCTCGATCGAGGTCATGCCCGAGTTTGAGGACGTGGATGCCGTTGTTCTGCGCGACGAGGACCTCGAGATCACAGCGCATCGCTCGAGCGGTGCGGGCGGTCAGCACATCAACAAGACCGACTCCGCGATCCGCATTGTGCACAAGCCCACGGGCATCGTGGTCGGATGTCAGACCGAGCGCTCGCAGCTGCAGAACAAGGAAACTGCACTGCGCATGCTCAAGTCCAAGCTGATGGAGATCAAGCTGCAGGAGCGTCTGGACACCATCGGGGACATTCAGGGGAACAGGACCAACATCGAGTGGGGCGCGCAGATCCGCTCTTACGTATTCATGCCCTATACGCTGGCGAAGGACACGCGCACGGGCTATGAAACGGGAAATATTCAAGCAGTCATGGACGGAGAGATCGACGGTTTTATCAATGCCTATTTGAAGATGATCTCCAAATAAATTTTGGATCATAAAGGGGAAAAGAACCGTGAAAAAGAACACTTACGCATGGATCGGAGCGGCAACCGCAGTGGCGTCAACGGCGCTGATCATCGGATATGCCCTCCGCAAAAAGAAGAACGAAGCGGTTTGCGCCGGCGTGTTGCTGGCAGGCATCGCGGGTCTGGTCGGCGGCGCGTTGATCGCCTATGAGCCCGAGCGAAAGAAAAGGATGCGCCTGACCGTGCGCGAGCTTCTGGATGAAGCCGATGTGCGCCTTTGCGAGGCGAGCATGGAGGAACTGCTCGGAGACGGGGCTGACGCAGAGGAAGAAGCCGTGACCGCCGAAGCGTGAACACGCGAAACAGAAAGAAAATAAGTTCGATCAAGAGAAAAGACACGGGCGGATCCGAGGATCCGCCCGTGCGTTTTCATTTTTCAAAGATTTTTCACCTTGTCACCACTTGGTCGGCACACCGTCCACGTAGTGCCAATAGTTGCCCGACGCTGCGGGCTCGGTTTCGCTGTAATAGTAAAGGGTGTCGGAGGTGAGGGCGTAGTTGGAATAACTAATGTCGATGCCCGCCCAATCGTCCGCCGTTCCGCCGTAGTAAACGGTGTTCAAGCTCGTGCAACCGTCGAATGCATTATTGCCAATGCTCGTGATACTGTCGGGAATCGTGATGCTGGTCAGGCTCCTACAACTCCAGAACGTATAAGAGTCAATGCTCGTGACGCTGTCGGGAATCGTGATGCTGATCAGGTTATTGCAAAAGGAGAACGCATGAGATTGGATGAATCTTGTATTTTCATGAATGCTACAGGAAGTAATGTCCGTAGAGGTTGCTTTTACAAGAACCAGATAGGGGTTGGAAGCATTTCCAAGATAATATGCGTTGTCATATTGGGAATATGCAAGGCTCGTGCAACCGTCGAATGCATTATTGCCAATGCTCGTGACGCTGTCGGGGATCGTGATGCTTGCAAGGTTCGTGCAATTGTAGAACGCAGAAGAGCCAATGCTCGTAACGCTGTCGGGAATCGTAACGCTTGCAAGGTTCTTGCAAGCCCAAAACGCCTGAGCGCCAATGCTCGTGACGCTGTCGGGAATCGTGATGCTTGTCAGGCTCGTGCAATTGTAGAACGCCTTAGAATAGATGATTCTTGTGTTTTCATGAATGCTATCAGTAGATGCTGCCTTCACAAGAACCAGGTAGGGATTGGAAGCATTTCCAAGATAATTTGCGTTGTCATATTGGTAATATGTAAGGCTCGTGCAACCGTAGAACGCAGCATCGCCAATGCTCGTGACGCTGTCGCCAATCGTGATGCTTGTCAGGCTCGTGCAATCACGGAACGCATAAGAGCCAATGCTCGTGACGCTGTCGGGGATCGTGACGCTTGCAAGGCTCGTGCAATTGTAGAACGCATAATCGCCAATGCTCGTGACGCTGTTGGGGATCGAAGTCGGAGGCCAAGCGGTCTTAGGAAGACAATACTAATGGCCAACTCCTTGGCTCACAGAAC
>JAZSJS010000017.1:0-9883 GCA_045534435.1 Eubacteriales bacterium | reverse complement strand
AGGCAGGTTGCTCACGCGTTACTCACCCGTCCGCCACTAACTTTCATCAGAAGCAAGCTTCCGAATCAGTCCGTTCGACTTGAATGTGTTATGCACGCCGCCAGCGTTCATCCTGAGCCAGGATCAAACTCTCGAAATCATGGTATTAAAACACGGATCGCTCCGCGATTCAATCTCTTTTGCTTTCGAGTCTTGCTCTTAGCTTCTTTTACTTTTGTTGAGTAGTATTCTCATCTGTAAGAATTTCCGAGATCCGTTTCAAGCTTTTTTCGCTTTGTACTTCTCTCTTGTTGTTCAATTTTCAAGGATCATTCGTCGGCGTGCCATCCGCGTGCCGACCTTTCTATTATACCACATCCGATCTGCCTTGTCAATACCTTTTTTAAACTTTTTTGAGTTTTTTCAAAGGTTTTTTCAGCCTCGGCTCGTCCGATCCGGTATCTCACGCTCCCCCTCTTCCGAGGTGAGCCTGTATATTTTACCACTTTTTTCGTTGCTTGTCAAGATTTTTTCACCCTCTTTCTTGATTTTTGTTTATTTGACTAGTAAAAATCGGACATTTTGTGCGACATTATAGTCAAAAAGCATACAACTCCACCAAAAAATTCGTCTTTTGAGCCAAAAATGCATTCAAAAATTCGTTCAATAGCTCCAAATAAGAAAGGAGGATCGATAGTATAATCAAAAAAATATCTCAAATACTAAACAAAAAACGGAGTTTTTGACGATGACAACCATATTGATACGCACGCTGATCGTCTACGTCGCGCTCATTCTGACCATGCGCCTGATGGGCAAGCGCCAGATCGGAGAATTGGAGGTCACGGACCTGGTCACCACGCTTCTGATCTCCGAGATCGCCGCGCTTCCGATCACCAATCAGGAGATCCCGGTATCCTATGCCGTTCTTCCCATGATCACGCTTCTGGTGCTGGAGGTTCTCTCCTCCTTCATCCTCATTCGCATCCCAACGCTCAAGCGCATCGTTTCCGCCTGCCCCACGGTCATCATTCAGAACGGAGTCCTGCAGCAGCAAGCCCTGAAGGATCTGCGGATCTCGATCGAGGAATTGATGAGTGAGATCCGCCAACAGGGGCTGACCGCGCTCGATCAGGTCGAATATGCGATCCTCGAGAAGAACGGCAAGCTGACCGTGCTGCCGCGCGCAAAATATACGACTCCCACAGTGGAGCAGCTGGGGCTTGACGCCAAGGAGGAGCCTCTGATGCACGTCGTCTTTTGCAACGGAAGCTACAGTCGCGTGGGACTTCAGCTGATCGAAAAGGATCGTGCGTGGCTGGATCACTGCCTGAAGAAGCAGAAGCTGGAGCCGCGGGAGCTCTTTTGCGTCATGGCAAACCGTGACGGCGAGCTGCTTCCCATTCCCAAATCCGATCAAAGGAGAGCCCCAAAATGAAATCCCTCGCAGTCTCCCTCATCCTGCTTGTTCTGATGCTGATCTGCATCGTTTGGAACTATATATATATAAATGAAGTCTCCGCGCAAATGGACCGCCTTCTGGACGCGCTTCCCGACGTCGATTCCCCCGATTGCACGGCGCACGCCGCAAGGATCTGCGACTATTGGGCGGCACACGTCGACACGGTGGGACTTTCGGTATGCTACACCACCGTCGACCGCGTGAGCGAGCAAGCGGCAACCCTGCAGGCCTGTGCCGCCTGCGGTGACGCTTACGGCTTTTCCACCGCGCTGATCCTGCTTCGCGATGCGATCGGGGATATGCGCAGATTGGAGGCCTTTTCGATCGGGAATTTGCTTTGATCCCACAAGCGCGATCTCCTTTTCCAAAAAATCTCCGATTCGTGGAATCCGGCAACCGTCGGTTGAGAGGATTCCACGAAAAAGCAATTGACTTTTTCGTCGAACCGTACTATAATGAAGATAAGAGGAAGCCTTGCGTTTTCCCTCTTCATCAAACAGCAAAGGAGATTTGTCATGAAAAAAACACTATCGCTCTTACTTACCGTCGCATTGCTCCTGTCGGGCCTTGCCCTTCTTTCCGCCTGCGTCGGACACCAATGCAGCTTCTCGACCGACTGGTCTCACGATGACACCAATCACTGGCACGCCTGTGAGAAAAAGGACTGCCTCGAGGTTGCCGATCAGGCGGCGCATAACTGGGACGACGGCGAGATCACGACCAAGCCCACCCAAGAGGCTGTCGGCGTGAAGACCTACACCTGCTCGGTCTGCTCACACACCAAGACCGAGGACGTTGCCTTCACCGGCATGACCAAGGAAGAATGGAACGCAGTGATCAAGCCCGCAACCTTTGATAACTACACCCTTTCCATGACCATTTCCTCATTAAACACCGGCATATCGGTATTCTCCACGTTGCTTTACAAATTCACCGCCGACAAGATCTATATCTCCACGACCGCCTATACCGGTCAGGAAATGGAACAAGTCATCGATGAAAACGTTGCCGAAGGGAAGCAGGAAATGGCAGCAGAGCTGGTCGCAATGTTCAACTACGACGACTTCACCTATGACGCAGAAGCAAAGCTGTATCGCGCAAAGGGTGAGATCAAGGTCGTGTTCGACCAATCGACGCCCACCGACGCAACTCTCCGCTTTGAGAACGGCAAGCCTGTTGAGATGAAATACTCTTACATCGAGGAAGTATCCGGCGTGACCTTAGAAACCACCATCGTCTTCTCGGATTACGGCACCACCGTGGTTTCCGACGCGAAGTAAGCATTCAAACAACATCAACCCCCGTCAATGTGAACAAGGCCGCAAAAAACAGACTTGTTCAACGTCGGCGGGGGCGTAATATTAAAAGGCGTACCCGCTTTCAAAGTGGGTACGCCAAGCTTTTACGTTTCCTTATCCTTCGGATGGCACTGCTCCCGCATCGCGCAGCCGGAGCATCCGCATCCGCAGGAGGTTTTTCCTTCCTTTTTGTTTTTGATCAGCCTTGCCACGATCGCGCCGAAAATCACGATCAAAAGCACGCTGACGGCAATCGTTCCGATATGATCGGCAAGCCATGCAAGCATAACGGTTCTCCTTTCCGAATGATATTTTTTGAACAATGAGAATTATTTCTTTTGATACGGCCTTCTCACCAGCATGAACATCATCACGCCCAGGCAAAGGAATGCCGCGACAGATCCAATGACGTTACCGTTCCCCGTGAAGAGCAACCCGAACTGATAGATCATCAGAGACACGGCGTAGGCAAAGACGCATTGATAGGAAATCGCAAACGCCGTCCATTTCGCGCTGTTCATTTCCCGACGGATCGCTCCCATTGCCGCCACACAGGGCGCACACAAAAGATTGAAGATCAGGAACGACATTCCGGCAAGCCTTCCGAGTCCCGCGAACTCGGTGACACCGAACACGGCAACCACCTCTTCCTTTGCGAGCAAGCCCATCAGGGTGGCAACCGCCGCCGTGGGATCATTGAAGCCAAGAGGAGCGAAGAGCCAGGAGATCACGCCGCCGATGATGGTCAAGAGACTCTTTCCTCCCTCGGGCATCTCCAAATAAAATCCGAAGCTGCCGTTGACAACGCCCAGCACCGTGCCGAGCCAGATCACAACGGTGGAAAGCAGGATGACGGTGCCCGCCTTTTTAATAAAGGACCATCCGCGCTCCCACATGGAGCGAAGCACGTTTCCGAGCGTGGGCATATGGTAGGCGGGAAGCTCCATGACGAAGGGCGCCGGCTCGGAGGCAAAGGGCCTCGTTTTCTTGAGCATGATGCCCGACACCAAAATGGCGGCAATTCCGATGAAATAGCAAAGAGGAGCCAGCCACCAGCCCTTGGAGGGACCTCCGAAGAGCGCCGCGGTGATCATCGCAATGATCGGCAGCTTCGCACCGCAAGGAATGAAGGTGGTGGTGATGACTGTCATGCGACGGTCGGGCTCGTTCTCGATCGTACGGCTCGCCATGATTCCCGGGACACCGCATCCCGTGCCGACGAGGATCGGGATGAAGGATTTTCCGGACAGACCGAAATAGCGGAAGATGCGGTCGAGAAGGAAGGCGATGCGCGACATATAGCCGCACGCCTCCAGAAAGGCAAGCATCAAAAAGAGCATCAGGATCTGAGGCACGAAGCCGAGAACCGCGCCCACACCGGCAACGATGCCGTCAAGGATCAGGCTTTCAAGCCACGCGGCGCATCCGATCGCCT
Source organism: Eubacteriales bacterium (assembly GCA_045534435.1). Lineage (GTDB taxonomy): Bacteria > Bacillota > Clostridia > Oscillospirales > CAG-272 > UMGS1865. Next base: position 5,709 of record JAZSJS010000017.1, on the reverse strand, counting down.
CGAGCCCCCGCGCCACCAGCACGGGAATGCCGGGGATCCATTTGCCGAAGAGTGAAAAGCCATCTCCGAACAGACCCTCGGTCATCCAATCGGTCGCAAGCGTTCCGACGGTCGAGACCGAAAGATAATAGACCAAAAACATGATGACGCCAAAGATCGGAAGCGCCAGCCAGCGGTTGGTCACGATGCGGTCGATCTTGTCCGAGGTGCTCGGCTTGCCCGCGTTCTTTTTGGTATAGCATTTTTCGGTGATGCCGGTGACGTAGAGATATCGCTCGTTGGCGATGATGCCCTCGGCATCGTCGTCCATTTCGCGCTCGGCAGCACGAATGTCACTTTCAATATGCTCCCAGATTTGATCCGAAAGCCCGAGCTTCGCCTTTACGCGCTCGTCGCGCTCAAAGAGCTTGATCGCATACCATCTCTGTTGAGCAGGTGAAAGCTCATGAACCGACACCTCCTCGATGTGTGCCAGCGCGTGCTCCACAGGTCCCGAAAAGCTGTGCTTGGGCGCGAAGGGCTTCTTTGCCTTCGCCTCCTCCAGCGCCGCCTCGACCGCCTCGGTCACACCGGTATTTTTGAGTGCGGAGATCTCTACGATGCGACATCCGAGTGCATGAGAGAGCGCCTCCAGGTCGATTTTGTCGCCGTTTTTCTCAACCACGTCCATCATGTTGATGGCAACCACCACGGGGATCCCCAGCTCGATCAGCTGCGTCGTGAGATAGAGATTTCGCTCCAGATTCGTGCCGTCCACCAGATTTAAAATCGCGTCGGGACGCTCCTCCACCAGATAGTTTCTCGCCACGACCTCCTCGGGAGTGTAGGGCGAGAGCGAATAGATTCCCGGAAGGTCGGTGATCACCACGCCGTCGTGTTTCTTCAGCTTTCCTTCCTTCTTTTCCACAGTCACTCCGGGCCAATTCCCAACGAACTGATTCGAGCCCGTCAGCACGTTGAATAGCGTGGTCTTTCCGCTGTTGGGATTTCCCGCAAGAGCGATCCTGTATTCCATAGCCTCGTCTTCCTTTCCATGAAGTTAGCACAGACTAACTCTGCGCTCAAAAAATGAGGGGAACGCCCCCATTTTGCCGATCCGTCCGATCGGCATTCCGCCGGATCATTCGACCTCGATCAGCTCCGCGTCCGCCTTTCGCAGAGAAAGCTCGTAGCCTCGCACCGTGATCTCGATCGGATCGCCCAGAGGAGCGACCTTGCGCACGTAAAGCTCCACGCCGCGCGTGATCCCCATATCCATGATCCGACGGCGGAGCGCACCCTCGCCGTGCAGTCTGATAACCTTGACGGTATCTCCGATTCTTGCGTGCTTCAAGGTGTGCATGATTCCTCTCCTTTTCGGTAACAATCAATCTCGTCTCCTTGCAAAGTGCTTTTGCAAGGCAAAAGTTAGCCTTGGCTAACCATATGGAATTATACACCTTTTTTTGCATTTTGTCAAGTCTTTTTTCAAAAAAATTTCATTTTTTCCAAAGGTTATGACACAAAAAAAGATCCGATTCCCTCCAACAAGCCGCGAAGGGATCGGATCTTTGATTTTTTCAAGAAGCATTTTTATTCGGCAACATAACAAGTTAGCCGCTGCAAACCGCGAGTGATCCCCGCGATGCAATCCTCACTTCCCTCATACTCGATCGTTACAAATCCGTCGTATTTTGCCTTCTTAAGGATCGCCAGACACTGCGCAACGGGAATATCACCGTCACCGATCGCGCAGCCCTCCAGCTGCTTGCAGGCACGGGTACGAAAGGTCTTTTGTCCCTCCTTGGGAACAAATCCAAACGAGTGGACGTAAAAATCCTTGGCGTGCACGTGGATGGCATAGGGCGCCAACCGCGACACAGCGCTCGCGGAGTCCTCATCCACACAGGCAAAATTGCCGATGTCCAAAAGAAGTCCGTAGTTCTCGTGATCCACCGCATAGTAAAGCCGCTCCACACGGTCACTGTCCTGCGCAATATAGCCGTGGTTCTCACTGCAAGTTCGAATCCCCTTGGCTTGTGCATACTCCGTCACGCGTCTCGCGTTTTCTGCGATCGTGGGAAGCATCCGATCAAAGCCGACGAATCGGTCGCCCACGCGCTCCGAAGAGCAAACGTCGTGACGCAAGATCTTCGCACCCAAGGCCTCGGCAACGTCGACCTGTGAGCAAAGCCTTGCGACCTCGGCGGCATCCGCCTCGCGAGAGCCTTGGTAGAGATTCGCTCCGATGGTGTAGGCAACGATCTCGACGCCGTATTTCTCCGCCTCACGTCGGATCTCCCTCGCACAGGCAAGCTGCTCGTCAAGCGTGGGCGACTCGACAGGCGTCAGATCGGTAAAATCCACGCCCGCAAAGCCCATTTCCGCAGCCCTTGCAACAACGTCAAGCAGAGTCATGCTCCCAGCCTTGAGCAATTGAGAAAACGAATAGGAGCTGACTGCCGGCTTCATCATCTTGCGACGAGCTCTTCGTGTCCGCTTTCGGCAGAGCGATAGATCGCGTCGAGGATCTTCATCAGTTCAATGCCGTCCTCAGCCGGTGTACGGCAAGGCGTTCCGTTCATGATGCAATCGGCAAAGTGCGCGGTCTCGTCCGTGAAGGCGCCGCCGTGGAAGCCGGTCTTTCCCTCAAGCGTGACGTTGGAAAGATAGCCGTCGATCTCGCTGTAAAGCTCCACCGAGCTACCGATCTTCACGCCGCCCTTCGTGCCGAACAGCTGCACGCTGCAATCCTCTTTACCCATATTCAGGCTGAAGCTTGCCTCAACCGAAAGCACCAAGCCGTTGTCAAAGCGAATGGTTGCAACCGCGAGGTCCTCACAGTCACAGGGAGCCTTCTCCTCTGCCGCGCCGGCGGAGCTGTAATCCTTCGCCGCCTTGATGTTGGAGCGATCGCCGAGCTTCTGGAAGGTCGCACCGTAAACAGAGGTTGCATACGGCTTGCCGACCAGATAGCGCACCAGGTCGATGACGTGCACGCCAAGGTCGATCAGAGGTCCGCCGCCCGAGCGCGACTTGTCGCCAAACCAGCCGCCGGGGTGACCGTTGCGGCGCAGATAGCTTGCCTTTGCGTAATAGACCTCACCGAGTCTGTCGTTCTTCGACATTTCGCTGACGATGTCGCAGTCTCTGCCGAAGCGGCGCACAAAGCCGATCATCAGCAGCTTGCCGTTGCGCTTTGCCGCTTCCATCATCTCTTCGGCTTCCTTCGCGTTCATCGCCATCGGCTTCTCGCAAAGAACGTTCTTGCCGGCATTGAGTGCCATGATCGAACAGGGCGCGTGCGCGCAGTTCCAGGTGCAAACGCTGACCGCATCCAGCTCGGGCAGAGCCTTGAGCATCTCAGCCTCGTCGGTGTAAAGACGGGTCACGCCATACTTCTCACCCATCATCTTCAAGCGCGCCTCATTGATGTCGCAGAACGCATACAGCTCTACGTTGGGATTTGCAAGATATCCCTTGATGTGCTCGTTCGAAATACTTCCCACGCCGATGACGGCGACCTTAAGCTTTCCCATAATTCTCTAAAATCCTTTCCTATACTCTTATCTCTATGTTTATGCCTCGATGATCGACAACAGATGGTTCTTTGCCGTGACGATATCTGCCGCAGGATCGTCTCCCGCCTCGCGCTCAATCGTGAGGAATCCGCGATAGCCAACCTCCTCAAGGGCTGCAAGATAGGTCTTGAAATTGACGTTTCCTTCTCCGAGGGGTACCTCGCGGAAGAACTTGATGCCCTTGATCTCCTCGGGCTTCGGCGTGATGCCGTAAATATACTCGGGATTGGTGCGCTGCAGCAGGATTCCGTCCTTTGCGTGCGTGTGCACGATGTAATCCTTGAGGTTGTGAACCGCCTGCACGGGATCGTCACCGGTCACCATGACGAGGTTCGCGGGGTCGAGGTTGACTGCCACACCTGTGGAATGCAGTCCGTCCAAAAACCTCTTCAGCACCGCCGAGGTCTCGGGGCCGGTCTCAATGGCAAAGTGTGAGCCGAGGGTGTCAGCATAGCGAGCCAGCTCGAAGCAAGCCTCCTGCATCACGCCGTAGCGCTCGACCGTGGGATCCTCGGGAACCACACCGATGTGCGTCGTCACAACGTCGGTCTCCAGCTCCTTTGCCAGATCCAGAATGCGCTTGGATTTCTCGATCAGGTCGGGGTTCAGCTCTCTGTGGCCAAATCCGCGTCCGAGGTCTCCGCAAAGTGCGGAAAATCTCAAGCCGTGAGACTTGACGATGTCCAAAAGCTCGCGACGCTTTGCGGGCGTCAGGTTCTCGGGAGAGTTCTCTCCGCTGGTAGAATACATCTGAATGCCCTGCGCGCCGATCTCGGCTGCCTTGGCAATTGCCGTGCGGGTGTCGGTACGGAAGGAGTCAATGATCACTCCGATTGGAAAACGGTACATGGTTTTGTCCACCTTTCTTTTTTGTGATATTTTGCCTCTTTCAAGGAGTAAAAAGCGCTTTGACCGATATTTTTTTGAAAATATCTTGCCTTTTGTTCACTTTTATTGTATAATAAAAGCCGGACATTGTCAAGTCCTTATTTTTGCACTTTTTTAACACAATATTGCTATTTCGAGGTTTTATGAGCATCTACGAAACACACATTATCAAAAATCCCGAGCTGCCCTTCATTTTCCACCCCCGTCTCGGATCAAGTCGCAAGCACGGTCTCGGACAGGCAAATTGGCACGAAAACATCGAGATTTTGTTCGTCACAGATGGACACGGTGTCATCACCAGCGACGCCGAGCACATGGAGGTGTCAAGCGGCGATACCGTCGTCATCAACGCCAACCGATTGCACAATTTTGCCACAATGGAGGGCGGATTTTTCTACCGCTGTCTGATCGTGGACCGTACCTTTTGTCTCGCCAACCATTTTGACACCAACGACGTTGAGTTCGAAAAGCATTTCCGCGACGCCGAGCTCTCGCTCCTGATCGAGCGTCTGCACGAGGAATATGCCCTCCCCACAGACACCCCCTTTCGCACCCAATCGATCCGCGCCACGGTCATGGAAATTCTGGCGATCCTTTGCCGCGCGCACAGCCACCCCGCCTCCACAGGCTCGGGAGACTCGCGTCTGCTTGCCTCGATCAAGCAGGCGATCGGCTTCATCCGCTCCGAGAGTCACCGCGATCTTTCCTTGGATGAGGTTGCAGATTTCGTCGGGTTGAGCAAATATTATTTCGCACGCGAATTCCATCGCGTCACCGGATATACCTTCATCTCCTACCTCAATCTGATCCGTTGCGAAAACGCCAAGCGCCTTCTTTCCGAAAGCACCGCTCCGGTGGGCGACGTGGGCACGGCCTGCGGCTTTGCCAACCGCTCCTATTTCTCGCGCACCTTCCGTTCCTACACTGGCAAGCTCCCCAGCGTCTGGCGTCAGTCGCATCGCTCAAAAGAAAATTAAACGTTTGAAAGAACAGGTTTGGAAGGCCGCGTTTTGTGGGGAAATTTTTTGAAGAACGCGATTTGTGGGGGAACTTTTTGAGAAAAGTTCCCCCACACCTTTTTTTGCCTTCGGCGACCAAAGAAACTTTTTGAAAAAAGTTTCTCTGGACTCTTCAAAAACTTTTATCGCATGGGTGTAAAGGTAATTCTTTATCTCTACTCTCATCCATTCAATAGCTCCCGCGGCTATTTGGGGACCCACGACCCCAAATAGCTTTCTTTTTTCTTTTGCCATGGAAAAGG
>JAZSJS010000080.1:0-8724 GCA_045534435.1 Eubacteriales bacterium | reverse complement strand
CTCTTCGACTACTTCTTCAGCAGCCTCTTCGACTACTTCTTCAGCAGCCTCTTCAGCCACTTCTTCGGCAGCCTCTTCAGCCACTTCCTCAGCAAGTCGGATCGTAGCCATGTCGTTCTGTGAGCCAAGGAGTTGGCCATTAGTATTGTCTTCCTAAGACCGCTTGGCCTCCGACTTGCCTCTTCGACTACTTCTTCAGCAGCCTCTTCGACTACTTCTTCAGCAGCCTCTTCAGCCACTTCTTCGGCAGCCTCTTCAGCCACTTCCTCAGCAGCCTCTTCGACTACTTCCTCAGCAGCCTCTTCAGCCACTTCCTCGGCAACTGCCTCTTCAGCAACTGCCTCTTCAGCAACTGCTTCTTCAACAACTGCTTCTTCAGCCTCAGGAGCGACCTCGTCGGCAACCTTTTCGGCAACCTTCTGAGCAACTTCCTTTGCAACTTCCTTTGCAATCTCAACCGCAACCTCGATTGCGACTTCCTTTGCAAGGTCGTCAACTACAACTGCTTCCTTGGCTGCATCTTCGCTTGCATTTTCAGCAGCAACTTCCTCTGCAGTCTCCTCGGATGCCTCGTCTTCGACGAAGTACTCCGTGGGATCTTCCTTCTTGCCGAACAAGCCTGCGATCTTGAGTCCAAGAGCAGCGATTGCCAGGCAGAGTGCGAAGAAGAGGGATACGATCCAAACAACGAAGCGAACCAAGAACATCGGCTTGTTCCACTTGCCCTTGATGTGCAGAGTGTAGAGCAGAACGATGATTGCGATCAGCAACAGGACACCCAGCAGGATCCACAGCCACAGCAACGAAGCCGAGGAATCGATCAGGGAGAAGGTTGCGAAACGCAGCGAGCCGAGAATTGCAGCGGACCAGCCGTTGAACTTCACGTTCTCATTCTCGGAGACGGGATCGCCTTCGCCCGTGAAGAGCATGCCGTTGAAGATCTTGAAGACGTTGATCATCGAAGCACTGAGCTCCTCGAGCGTGTAGGTGACGGTCTTATCTCCGTCGAGCACGAATGCGTAGGTGTAAACTCTCTTGCCACCGTCAAGTGCGATGGAAATCAGCGTGTAGGCATCGGAATCCAGCTTGTGCTTGCTGTTCTGATCAACCGTTACGGTGAAGGTGACGGTATCACCGAAGAGACCGGTTCCCGTGGTGCTGGTGCCTGCGGTTCCGTTGACAATGGTGTAGGTGTAGGTGTTGACAACGTAGTTCACAGAAACGATGACAGACGATGCGGGCATCGTGAACTTGCCGTCAGCAACCGAAATGTTGTGACCGGTGGGAGTCTTCACGGTGATGATCGCCGTGTGACCATTCTTCTGGGTTGCGGAAACGGTGATTTCCTCACCTGCAGCAGCCTCGGTCTTGTTGTCGCCAATGACAACACCCTCGCCTGCAACGATGGGATATTTCACGTCAGAGTATACTGCAGCCAGAACAATGGTGACCACGTTCGATGCATCGGGTGCACCGATCGAGGAGATCGTCCACTTCGTCATGCCCTCAAGCAGTGCGGGCAGAGGCAGCTTGTCACTCGTCGGATACTTCTCGATCGTAACCTCGGTCAGAGGAGTGCCGATCGGGTTGTTCTGAGCATCCACAAATTTCACCGTGTATTCGATCGGCGTCCATTGTGCGAATACGTAAATATCAGCGGTTCCGAGATCGTTGTTGTCAATCGTGCTCCACTTCACGGAGCCTGCAGCCTTGCTGTATCCTGCGGGAGCAGCGGCTTCAACGGTTGCCATCAGATTTGCGGCAAGTGCGGGAAGCTCAAAGGTGTCGCGATCGATCTCGCTCAGACGATACTGATAGGTGTCGATCACGGTGAGCGTTCCGTTGTTGTTGTAAATGTAGTAGATGTTGTAGGTTGCGCCCTGCAACAGAACATCCAGAGTTGTGTTTGCAGCGGGCATCACAATGGTTTCGGGGAATGCACCGGTCGAAATGTCCTTCAAGGAAAGGTTGTTCAACCAAGCATCCAGCACCGTGTAGGAGGTAATGCCGTCAAACTTGAAGTCAACGGTTGCTCCTGCGGGGATGTACACTACTTCGCCAAGCGCAAAGCCTGCCAGCGTTCCGGGAACCGAGAAGCCTTCCTCGTCCTCGAAGGTTACATCCAAGACGTACTCATTCGCAAATACGAAATCAGAGAAGTGCACTGCCTCGAAGGAAACGAAGCCGTCCTTGGTTACCGATGTGGGCATACGGTCTCTTTGTCCGTCTGCATCAACCGTGTAAACGTTTGTGGTTGCCTCACTGTTTGTCTTTGCGGGATCGAAGGGCAGCGTGATCAGGATCGGCGCATTCGGATCAAAGTCCTTCTTGTTGCCGTCCACAGTGATCTCAAACTTTTGGAAATCTACGCCCTCAACGCCGTCATAGTAGGAATCCTTGAAGGAATCCAGAACGGTGGAGCCGTGGTAATTGTAATAGAAGATGGTGTCGTTTGCATCGGGAACATAAAGCGATTTCAGGTTCTCGTTGGAGAAGTAGAGGAAATCGTAGCGCTGCTCTCCGTTCACGATCTTGACGGTCAGGTCAATAACCCTGCCCTCTACTGCGCCAATGACGAAGTAAATAAAGTCGAACATGAACGGCTGAGATCTCGGGTCACCGTAAACGGTAACAACGATTCTGCCATCGAAATCTTCTACCGTATACTCAAAATCGCCAAACAGACGGAAGTAGTAATTCTGTCTCCAGGAGATGGTCAGCGTGGTATCGGTCGTGAAGGTTGTATCCAAGCCGATGCCCTTTTCGAGATCAAGCTTGCCATCTGCCCAAGTCCATACAGGGCTTGCACCGGAGGAAACCGTGGTTGCACCGGGATAGGTCAACGTGTTTTCGACATCCTTGATCAGGTTCAGATATTTGTTGCCCTCGGAGTTGAGCGCTACGTTCTTCGGAACCATCACAGCACCGAGAACGTTGCCCTGCTCATCCGCAAAGGTCAGCTTCACGGAGTGGAAGTCAGCGTAAACTGTGATATCAGCGGCGGGCATCTTGGTGATCTGCTTGCCGTCGATGGTTGCCCAACCGGAGAATTCATAACCTGCAAGATTCTTGATGCCGCTGGAAACGATCTCCAGATCGGTTCCGACGGGAACCAGTGCAGTGAACAGGGGCGTGCCCTTGTTGTTGAGGTCGTCGCGAGATCTGTAGGTGATGCGGTAAATATTCTTCAGGCGGACGGTGGCGTCAAACGTCATCGTGCGAGTGCCGTCGGAAACGCGGGCCATGATCATGTCGATCACAGGCTGTACTGCGGAATTGTTGACCACGTTCATGATCTTGCCGAGCACCTTTTCCACGAAAGGCTTGGGATTGTAGGAGAAGCTTACGCCCTCGTGAAGAACACCGTTGCCCTCGTATGCGTTGGTGAGCGAGCGGTTCAACAGCTCATCGGGAAGCATTTCAAGCTTTGCGATGGTGAAGTTGAATACCTTATCATATTCGTCTGCGTAGTTTGCTGCCTTTTCAAGAGCAAGCTCGTAGAGTACGTCTGTACCGATTTCATCAAGAACAGTCACAACGTCCTTGCCAACCTTGGCAGAAACCTTGGAAACAATGGCGTCAACCAGATCGACACCCTCTGCGCGGTTGAGGATCTCGGTTGCAAAATCACGGTCAAGATTGATGTTCAGCTTGCTCTCGATCTTGTTCAGAATCTTTTCAATGACTGCAAGCTCTTCTACCTTGTCAGCGAAGCCGTCAACCTTGATTGCAAGCGAATCGATCAGAGCGGCAACGTTTCTTCCGGTCATCTCTTCGACCTTGCCTGCGATGCCTTCGATGCTGGTGTTGCTGTTCAAAGCGATTACAAGCAAATCATCCATGCTCATCTCGGACAGATTGGAGCCGAGCTTTGCGTCCACCTTCTGCATTGCAGCTTCCACGTATGCGATGCTGACAAGCTTGTCATAAAGCTTGTTGGGCTCAATCGCGCCGAAGAGCTCCGCAAGGTCTCCGTAGGTCAATCTGGATTCTACGAATGCGATCGTCTTTTCTCCGTCCAGATCCGTCAAGAACATGATTTTTTGCTTGAGATCGTCACTGAGTCGATCATAGTCCAAAATCTGTGCATACAGGCGCGTGATCAGTTCGGGAGCATTCACATCCACGATCACACCGGACGTAGAAACTTCCATTTTATTAATATAGGGGCTAATCTTGTTCTTGAGTGCCACTGCGGCATCCTTCACAAGCTGGAAGTTACCATTGACAACAAATTCAATTGTCAATTTCTTGGTTTTTCTTTCGGTGTTGGGGGCGGTTCCCGCAACAGCGTACTTGATGTCGAGATCGAACGACACCAGCTTGCCATCCTCGAGATTTGCAAGATCATGCAGGGAGGGGAGGATCTCTCTCACTGCTGCAACCAATTCCTCAGCGTTGATCGTCAGAAGGCCGTCCTTGCCCTCGGCTGCGATTCGATGAGCATTGAGACTCAAGCCGTCCACGTTGAGCAGAAGCTGGTCAAATACCATGCTGAGAACGGGACGGATCTTTTCGCGGATGTTGATCTGTTGTGCGATCTCCATCAACTCGTTATTGTCGATCTGTGCGAAGATTGTGTCAAAGCCGACGATGTCGATCAATGCGTTGAGATCAAGCATGCCGAACAATTTTTTCATGTCGACGACACTATTTAATTGATTGGAAGGAATCTTTTTGAGGGTTGCGACCAAGTCGATATCATTGATCAGTCCGTTGATGTCGATATAGTTCTTGGCTACATCATATCCGCCAACAAGAGAGATTGCTTTGTCAAGTCCGATCAGGCGGAAAGCCTCGATGGGATCGACATATTCCATCAGCACGTCGTTGTCGAGTGCGAGAAGTGCATCCTTTGCAGCCTCAACATCGAGAACTTCTTCGAGCGCGATGTCGCCGTTTTCTACCAGTTCCTTGACCTTTTTGGTGATAATGACATCTTCGTAAGCGATCTTGTCACCAATGAGATTCTTGGCTGCCTCGGTGTCGATGACATCTTCGTAAGCAATCTTGTCACCGATGAGATCTTCTGCCTTCTCGGTGTTGATGACATCTTCGTAAGCGATCTTGTCACCGATGAGATCTTCTGCCTTCTCGGTGTTGATGACATCTTCGTAAGCGATCTTGTCACCAATGAGAGCCTCTGCTGCATCGGCGTCGATGACGTCTTCGTAAGCGATCTTGTCACCAACGAGAGCTTCTGCTGCCTCGGTATCGATGACGTCTTCGTAAGCGATCTTGTCGCCAACGAGAGCTTCTGCTGCCTCGGTGTCGACGATATCTTCAATATTGAGGAGTTCTTTTGCTTTCTCCATATTGAAGAGTCCATCCAGAGAAGTGAGATTGTTGACTGCGATATCAGCAAGCGCTGCTTCGTCAACCAGATCGTTTTCTACCAAAGTGTTGACCGAGAGAATGCCGGCCTGAACGATTCCCGCTGCGTCAACCGCAACGATGGTCGATCCGTCCAGGGTGACGTACTCCTCGATTTCCTCGGGCTCGAAGTTGGCTTCCAGATATGCAATGACGTCATCCTCGTATACGTTTGCCGCGATCTCGTCTACCAACGTTGCAGAGGAGGCAACCAAAGCACCGAGTCTGGAAGCGGCTACGTCGATGTAAACGAGCTCGCTTGCATTGATCGTGCTGCCGGGCGCCGTGATCTGCTCTTTGATCTTGGAAACATCTACGATGCTTTCGAGCGTAACACCGCTGCTGGGATTGTTGACCAACTCCTTGACCTTTGCAGTGAGTGCATCGGTGTCTACGATGTCTTCAAGCTTAACACCGCTGCTGGAATCGTTGACCAACTCCTTGACCTTTGCAGTGAGTGCATCGGTGTCTACGATGTCTTCAAGCTTGACACCGCTGTTGGAGTCGTTGACCAATTCCTTGACCTTCGCGGTAACCGCGTCGGTGTCTACGATATCCTCAAGCTTGACACCGCTGTTGGGATCGTTGACCAATTCTTTGACCTTCGCGATAACCGCGTCGGTGTCTACGATATCCTCAAGCTTGACACCGCTGTTGGGATCGTTGACCAATTCCTTGACCTTCGCAGTAACCGCGTCGGTGTCTACGATGTCCTCAAGCTTAACACCGCTATTGGGATTGTTGATCAACTCCTTGACCTTCTCGGTGACCTTTGCGGTATCCACGATATCTTCAAGCTGGATCTTATTGGCTTTGATCAACTCTTCGATCTTGTCAGCGGCCTTGTCGGTGTCCACGACAGAATCGAGGGAGATTTCGTTGTTCTCAAGGAGCGCATCGACATCAAGCAGATTTCTCAAGCCATCAAGGTCGAAGTTGGCAAGCTTTGCCTCAAGATCAGAAATCAGCTGATTGAACTTTGCGGGATCCTTTCTGATCAGATTGATCAGTGCCGTTCTGTTCTCCTTGGAGATGCGGTTCATGATCAAGTCCTCTTGGGACATTGTGGGATCCTTGGGAGTCAAGTATCCGTTTTGCAGCAGCACGAGTGCGTCGATGCAGCTCTCAATGCCCTTGGTCTCCTTCAAAAGCACCTCGAGCTTTGCTGCCTTCTCCTCGTTCGACATCACTTCGTTCAAGAGATCGGGGAGACTGTCTATGTAGCCGAGCAGCTGCTCAGCGTCCAGTTCCTGCATGATCTCCTTGATGTCAAACACCCGGAGCCATTCATCTCTCGGAACGATCTCGAAGAGCTCTTCGATCGTGAAGACCGACTTCAACTCCTCGACGTCCACTGCCACGCCGGCTTTCAGCTGATTGAGCAGATCGGGCGAAATGCCGTCCTTCTGCAAAATATCAGCAAGGGTGCCTGCATCCAAGGTCAGAGTGATCTTGGATCTGTCGCCCTCTTTGCCGACACTTACGTCTGCCCATGCATCCGCAAGCACACCGATTGGCAAAATTGCCAGCACGGTGAAAAGTGCCAGAACCATGGAAAGAACCCGTTTGAAAACCTTCATAAGAAAAACCTCGCTTTTCTTGAGATTCCGCTTTTCGCGGTAAAAAATACTTGTTTCGCTTTCTTTTTGCTCCGACAAAGGCAAAAAGACATAGGAATACCTATATTTATAATATATAATACCATCTTCTTCTCGATTTGTCAATAGAAAACTTGCATTTTTTGAAAATAATTTCATGTTTTTTTGTGTTTTTTTCGGTTTTTTTGTCTTTGAATGTAAATATGAGTATAAAGCCTGCTTTTGAGATATTTTTTTCTGCTTCTGCTCCTCTTTCCAAATTATAACAATTCTAATTCTTGTTCTAATAAAAGAGTTTACAAGAAAAAAGACCGACAGGTGTGCGTTTTTGCGCACCTGTCAGTCTTTGAAAAGGTGTTCTTTTGTCGGTGGATCAGTCCTCGATCGGCTCGGAATCTCCAACGATGAAGTCCTTGATGAGGTGATAGATCTCGGTTTCGGACTCGCAGTAGATCTGGTCCCACTCGAAGGTATACATTGCACCGAGCAAGGATTTGCCGTTTACGGTGAAATTGTCGCCGTCGGTGAGAGCGATCTTGCCGGAATATTTGGTGGCAACTCCGACAAATCGGTTGATGTCTGCCATGGTGTCAAGTCTGATTTTGTAACGCATGATGGTTCTTCCTTTCTTTTTTGTGTTTTTAATTTTTTATCTGCTTTTGGTCTTTTTTCCTTGCTTTGCGAACAAACGGCGCAACAAGGGAGAGAGAAACGGCGGGGACTTCCAAACGATCATCTTCATTTGCCACAGCTCCTTTTCGGTATGTATTGGAGGCATTTGCCTTTATTCCAAGTATATGCCGTTGGGTAGTGCTGTTGATAATCACCGCGGGGAGTCAGAGCTCCACCTTGGGAAGCAATCCGAGCTTTTTCATCGCGGCGCGGAAGACGGTCTTGTCGTTTTCGTGCGTCAAGGACGCCTCTGCCTCCTCGATCGGCACCCATTCGACCTGTGCGATCTCTCCCTGACGCGGATGGATATCCTTCTGCGCAGTTTCGGTCAGAAAATAGACGACCTCCTTCGAAACGCCGGGCTGCGGATGGTAGTGCACGGTCTCGCGGAAATCATAATCGATTCTGATCTGAACCGCCGTTTCCTCAAAGACCTCGCGCACCGCCGTCATATATTCGGTCTCGCCGCGCTCCATGTGTCCCTTTGGGAATGAGCGGTGACCTCCGGCTTTATGTCGGATCATCAAAATATACCGTTTGTCGTTTTCATCACGGCGCAAAACCAATGCGCCGCAAGACTTTTCATAATGCATGGAATGTCACCGTCCTTTCCTTGGGATCGTTTGGTCAATCGGGCTGAACCTGCTCCATGATGAAGGCCTCGAGAATATCTCCCACCTTGATGTCGTTGAACTTTTCCAAGCCAACACCGCATTCGTAGCCGCTCGCGACCTCGCGGACGTCGTCCTTGAATCTCTTGAGCGAGGAGATTTTATCCTCGAAAATGACCACACCGTCGCGAACCACGCGGATCTGCGACTGACGGGTGATCTTACCGTCCTGGATATAAGAACCGGCGATCGTGCCGACGTTGGGAACGTGAATGGTCTGACGGACCTCTGCGTGACCGAGCAGATTCTCGCGGAACTTGGGAGCAAGCATGCCCTTCATTGTTGCCTCGATCTCCTCGAGACATTCGTAAATGACGCGATCTGCGCGGTTCTCGACTCTCTGGCGCTCTGCGGAATCGAGTGCGCTCTTGTCGGGACGGACGTTGAAGCCGACGATGATGGCATTGGAT
>JAZSJS010000066.1:0-10557 GCA_045534435.1 Eubacteriales bacterium | reverse complement strand
ATTCCTGCGGCGTTGACCTTCTCGAAGAAATAGATCGACATCCGAAGATTCACGTCACCGACACCGTCAATGGTCAAGCCGACTGCATTTTCGCCCGGATCAAACACACCGTCTTTTCCGGTGCAATCATCCTTGAACTTGAGCAGATAGTTTCCGTTGTCCAGAGCAAAGACGTCCTTGGTTTTTCCTGTGTAAACGAGTTTCATGATAAAATCTCCTTTTCATGTATGATTAATAAATTTTTTCAAACATCAGTGATTGTACTTTGCCTCGATGTCAGCATTCTTTGCCAGCACCTTTTGCGCGCCTGCACGGCGTGCCGCGTCAAGCTTGTCTGCCAATGCGGAATCCTCAATGGCAAGCATCTGAATTGCAAGCAAAGCGGCATTGGCTGCACCGTCAATGGCAACCGTTGCGACCGGAATACCGGTGGGCATCTGCACCGTCGACAGCAATGCGTCAATGCCGTCCAGATATTTGGATTTCACGGGAATACCGATCACGGGAAGCGTGGTGTTTGCCGCGATCGCGCCCGCAAGATGAGCTGCCATGCCTGCAGCGGCAATAATCGAGCCGAATCCGTTTGCACGTGCGGAGGACGAAAAAGCCCTTGCCTCCTCAGGCGTACGGTGCGCGGAAAAGACATGTACCTCATAAGGCACACCGTACTCCGCAAGCGTATTGATGGCTTTTTCCACGACGGGAAGATCGCTGTCACTTCCCATAACAATTCCTACTTTTTTCATGTTTAACGTATCCTTTCCATGATAAGCGTTCGCGTCAACAAAAAAAGGCAGAACTATCCTGATGTGAGATAGAACTGCCCAGACGGTCGACGGTGATCATTTTCTGCTCCCTCGTGGTGCTCCACGTTCCGTCAGTTACAGAAAACCTCTTTATTCATAATAATATTATACATGATTTTATAATCCTTGTCAACTACTCAAAGCAACAATTTTCAAAAAAATACACTATATTTTTTCGTGAATTTGCAAAGAAAATTCCTCAAAGAGCCACACTCTGCCATCCTCTCGGTGTCAATTGAAAAACAGAACCGAGCCCAACGCTTCGGCAAAGGTGTGCGGCTTGCGTGAACGACCGATTCATCGGAGATGCTTCGGTGACATCGGCAGTGAGTGTCACTCGCCCTCTTTTTTCGGCAAGATAACGCAAAAGCTGCAGATATACCCTCGAAGAGCGTCGAACGTCGGTCAGGAAACGCTCTGTGTCGATCCCAAGGATCACGTCCTGTTCCAGCAAGGAATCGATCGCATCAAAAACGCATTTCCGATAGCGAACGTCGCGCCATTCAAACGGATACTCCTCTCCGTTCCAACGCAAAACGGCCTCCAATCCCGAAACAACGTCGCAAGCGGTCCTCTGCGGAAGCTCCGCAAGCATATTCAGATAGGTGCGCAAAAAGGCATAGGAATCCGATGAGAAATGTCGATCGATCATGGTTCGCAAGCGCCGCGGAGCTTCAAAGACCGAGCAATAGGCCTCCCCTGCACGAATATAGCCAACGCTACCAATGACAAAATCATATCCGATCGGTGGCAGATCGGAATAAAAATCCCGCTCTACGCCGCAATAGATCCGGATCCGATCTTCGTATTCCGTCTTTAAGTCTGCGATCTCCTTGCGGTAACGCTGCTCAGCCGTGGGATCCATTCCCTCCTCCGGCAAAAAAGAAACACGGGAGCATGCCGAAAACCCAATGCTTGTCATTCCCCGGTCGATCGCAAGCCGCACGAGCCGCTCCGGCTGCCTTGCATCGTTGCAAAACGGCTCTGCGGTTTGAAAAGCGGCTTTCGGAAAGCCTATGAATCGCATCGGCGGCACCTCCCGTCGTTTGATAATGTCAGTTTTTTTGTTTCAAATGTTCCTCGATCGTCTGTCGCGTGCTTTCGCAAAGCTCCTTCACGGGAGTTTGTGCCACAGTCTCCTTGGAGATCACCTCGACGATCTCCAGCTCGACCTCGGTCCTGCGGAAAGGGGCGCGCTTTGAAATCAGCTCGGTTCCCTTGGTGGTCATGACCACGATCGGCGCTTCCGCCTCCTGTGCCAAGGTGAAGGCGCCCGGCTTGAAGCGAAGCAGCTCACCCGTGCGGCTGCGCGTTCCCTCGGGATAGATTCCAATGCTCATCTCGGCATCCTTCATCAATTCTGCGGCACGCTGCAGCGTGCGAACGGCACGGACACCGTTCTTGCGGTCAATGGCAAGAAATCCCGCGTGATAGATAAAGGGACCGATGAGCGGCAGCCTCAGAATCACGTCCTTGCAAATATAGCCGATCCTGAAGCGCGGCATCACTGCAAGCAGCGTCAGAGGGTCGAAATCGGACAGATGGTTGCTGATCACAACGCAGGGCTCCTTCGGCAAGCGCTCTCCGCCCTTGACGGTGATGCGAACGCGAGCGATCTGCATCAGCCAATCCATCGTCACCCAAATGGCAAAACGGCAAAAGGGATTCGGTTTTTTGATCGGCTTTTTCGTCGGCAAAAACCAAGAAATTACGAAAAGTACCGCAAAATAGAGGATGATCACTCCCAAAAGTGAGCCGATCAGGATCGGCAACGCCCAAAGCCAGCTCAGCGTGGGAAGTGCCAGATAGAGGACCAGCGTGGCAATCACGGCAAGCAATAAAAAAGCAATGTTCAGCATGATCGTTTCACCCTCACTTCAACTGTTCCAGGCGGAACGGTGTGGTTTGATAAACAAAATAGTTCAACCAATTGGAATAGAGCAGATTCGCCGACGAGCGCCAGGTTGCCGGAGGCGTCTGTGCGGGATCATCGTTCGGAAAATAGTTCTTTGGAATGTCGATCGGCTTTCCCGCGGCAACGTCACGCAGATATTCCTTGTTGAGGGTGTCGGCATCGTATTCCGGATGTCCCGTGATGAAGATCTGTCTTCCCTTTCGCGTGGAAATCGCAAAGACGCCCGCCTCTTCGGAAGAGGCAAGAATTTTGACCTCTGGAATTTTCTCAATGTCGGCGCGGTCGACCGTGGTGTGACGCGAATGCGGCACCATGAAAATATCGTCAAAGCCTCGGAAAAGCATGGATTGCTTGTAATCCGCAACGTGCGGAAAGATTCCAAAGAGCTTGCGGTCAAGCGGCTTCTTTTGGATTCCGAAATGGTAGTAAAGTCCCGCCTGCGCCCCCCAACAGATGTGGAAGGTGCTATGCACGTGCGTCAGACTCCATTCCATGATCTCGCACAGCTCCGCCCAGTATTCGACCTCCTCGAACGGAAGATGCTCCACCGGCGCGCCCGTGATGATCATGCCGTCGAATTTCTGATCCTTGATTGCGTCAAAGGTGGTATAAAACGCCAGAAGATGCTCCTCGGACGTGTTTTTGGACTGATGCGACTTGGTGTGCATCAGCGTCAGCTCCACCTGAAGCGGTGTGTTTCCCAAAAGCCTGGAAAACTGGGTCTCGGTCACGACCTTCGTCGGCATCAGATTCAAAAGCAGAATCCTGAGCGGACGAATATCCTGCGAAACAGCCCGCGTTTCGCTCATGACAAAAATATTCTCTTCGGCAAGCGTTTTGGCTGCGGGCAGCTCGTTCGGTATTTTGATCGGCATTTCTTTCTCCTAATTCTGTTTGTTGTTATACCTGCTCCAACGCCTGTGCCAGATCGGCAATCAGATCCTCGGCGTTTTCAAGTCCGCAGGAAAGACGGACAAGGTCTCCCGATACGCCTGCGGCGATCAACTCCTCGTCGTTCATCTGACGGTGGGTCGCGCTTGCGGGATGCAGACAGCAGGTGCGCGCATCGGCAACGTGTGTCTCAATTGCGGCAAGCTTGAGGTGCTTCATAAATTTCTCTGCAGCTGCTCTTCCGCCCTTCACGCCAAAGCTGACAACACCGCAGGTGCCCTTCGGCATATATTTCTGCGCAAGTGCGTAGTAAGGGCTGGATTCGAGTCCCGCATAGGTAACCCAGGTGATCTTTTCGTGTGCTTCCAGGAAACGTGCCACGGCAAGTGCATTGGCACAGTGGCGCTCCATGCGAACGTGGAGGCTCTCCAGACCAAGATTGAGCAAAAATGCGCTCTGCGGTGCGGGAGTCGAGCCGAAATCACGCATCAGCTGGGCGGTTGCCTTGTAAATAAACGCGCCCTCCTGTCCGAATTTTTCGGCATAAACGATTCCGTGGTAGCTATCGTCCGGGGTGCAGAGACCGGGGAATTTTTCACGGTTTGCAAGCCAATCGAACTTGCCCGAATCGACGATGCATCCGCCGACGGCAGCTCCGTGACCGTCCATATATTTCGTGGTGGAGTGTGTCACGATGTCGGCACCCCATTCAAAGGGACGGCAATTGACGGGAGTGGCAAAGGTGTTGTCGATGATCAGCGGAACGCCGTGCGCGTGTGCCGCCTTTGCAAATTTCTCAATGTCCAAAACCGTCAGCGCGGGATTTGCGATCGTTTCACCGAACACAGCCTTGGTGTTGGGACGGAATGCCGCCGCAAGCTCCTCCTCGGAGCAATCGGGAGAAACGAAGGTGAAATCAATTCCCATCTTTTTCATGGTGACGGCAAAGAGATTGAAGGTTCCGCCGTAGATGGTGGACGAGGAGACCACGTGATCCCCGCAGTTGGCGATGTTAAAGACTGCATAGAAGTTCGCAGCCTGTCCCGAGGAGGTCAGCATTGCGGCGCTTCCGCCCTCGAGCTCGCAGATCTTTGCCGCAACCCTGTCACAGGTGGGATTCTGCAGACGCGAATAGAAATATCCGGATGCCTCCAGGTCAAAGAGCTTGCCCATATCCTCGCTGGTCTCATAGCGGAAGGTGGTGCTCTGAATGATCGGGATCTGACGGGGCTCTCCGTTGCCGGGCGTATAGCCGCCCTGGACACATTTTGTCTCGATCTTGTAATTGCTCATAACATAAATATCCTTTCAAAAACGTTGATTTTTTCATTCAATGGAAATTTCGATCCCCAGCGTTTGCAGAACGTCAAAGAAATCGGGATAGCTTTTCCGAACGGCCTCAGCCCCCTGAACCCTGCCGCCAAAGCGTGTGCAAAGCACTGCCGTCGACATGACGATGCGATGGTCATTATGACCGTCAAAGCGCTCGGTCGGCGCGTGCAGATCGGTTGGCAGCACCGTGACCGTATCCTCGTCGGCCAGCACCCGAGCACCGATCTTTTCCAGCTCCTGCGCCATGGTTGCCACACGGTCGCTCTCCTTGATGCGAAGACGTCGCGTTCCCGTGAAGGTTGCTCCGTGATGAACCGCCGCCATCGCGAACAGGATCGGTCCGAGATCGGGACAGTTGCCGATCTCCAGAGTGGGAGCTCCCTGCTTCAACAGTTCAAAATATTCTGTATATATCCGGTCTCCCTGCAGGCTTTCACGTGCAAGTCCGTCGACCCTCACCTCACCGCCCAAAAGCGTGAGCGCATCCAGAAATGCGGCATTGGAGTAGTCTCCCTCCACAGTCGTGTCGTGCGCGCGGTAGCGTTGCCCTCCTCTTACGAAGAGTGTTACGTCATCGCGCCATTCGACCTTTACTCCGAATTCGGAAAGTGCCGCGACAGTGAGATCGATATAGGAGCGGCTTTCCACAGGCGGTGTCAGTCTGATGAGACTGTCCCCCTCGCAAAGAGGCAGTGCAAAAAGAAGTCCCGAGACGAACTGACTGCTGACGTCTCCCGGCAGCGTATATTCCCCTGCCGCAAGAGGTCCGCGCACTGTGATGCCGGATGGATCTTGTTCAAAATACAGCTTTTTTTCTTGGCAAAGCCTGCAATAGATCTGCATCGGACGCCGCAAAAGAGAGGGCGCTCCATGCAAAGTGACAGTGTTTTCCGAAAGAAGCGCAATGGGAATCAGAAACCGTAGCGTGCTGCCGCTTTCTCTGCAAAAAAGTGTTTCCTTGGGAAGAGCCTTGCCGGGCAGGAAGCCCTCGACCGTGACGGTATCTCCGTCGCGGACAAGCGTTGCGCCGAGTGCCGCGAGGCAATCGACCGTTGCGTGCATATCCTCGCTCTCCGAAACGCCTCGGATCACGCTTTTCCCTTCACTGAGGGCGGCGCAGATCAGGAGCCTGTGCGCCATACTTTTGGATGGGGGAGCCAAGACTCTGCCGACGGCCACCCCGCGCGAAATTGTGACTTGCATGGCTTTTGATCATCCCTTTCGCGCAGATTCATGCAGGGCGATCAAGGTGTCGATCGCCTCCAGATATCCGTTTGTTCCGTGTCCTGTGATCGTTTTGACACAGGCGGCGCGCACGTAGCTGATCTGACGGAAATCCTCGCGCTCCTCCACCTTGGAGATATGCACCTCCACGGTCGGAAGCTTCACCGATTTGACGGCATCGAGCAGTGCCACGCTGGTATGTGTATAAGCGCCCGGATTGATCACGATACCGTCCGCGCCCTCAAAATAGGCCTCCTGGATCCAATCCACCAGGTCTCCCTCATGATTGCTCTGACGGCAGACGGTCGCAATTCCCTTTTTCGTTCCGTATGCCTCGATCATCTCTGTCAGAGCTCGGTAGGTCATGCTTCCGTAATGCTCGGGCTCACGAATGCCAAGCATATTCAGGTTTGGGCCGTTCAATACGTAAATTTTCATGCTTCATAATCCTTTCCGATCTGCTCTGCGATCCCCTCAGCCTCGTTTTGCACGTCAATGCGAACGTCGGAGACGCTGCAATATCGGGAATAGCGCTGTTCATAGAGCAATCGAATCTTCTCTGCCGTGGTTGCCAAGGGTCGATCCTCCGTGGGGAGAAGCTCCTTGAGCGGGCGATCCAAAAAATAGAGTCTGCCGTTGCGGCGAAGTGCGTTTACGTTCTCATCCCGCAAAATTGCACCGCCGCCCGTGGCGATCACAAGGCTGTTTTTCTGAGCAAGCTGCTCCGAGATCACACGGCTTTCCAGATCCCGGAATGCCGTCTCTCCCTCATCACGGAAGATGTCGGAAATCGGCTTTCCCGCCGCCTCCACGATCAAATCGTCACTATCGCAAAATGCGCGTCCCAGCCGCTCGGCAAGAAGCCTGCCCACCGTGCTTTTTCCGCTCGCGGGCATTCCGACCAAAACGATATTTTCCTTCTTTCGGAAAAGCTCTTGATAGATTCTCTCCGCCATTTCCTTGGGATAGGTACAGTCAAAAAAGATCTCGGACGCGCGCACCGCCTGTGCCACCAGCATAAAGAGTCCTCCCTCTGCGGGGATCCCAAGCGCTTTTGCGTCGGTGACAAGCTGCGGACGAAGCGGGTTGAAGACCGCGTCGGCAACGCCCTCAAATCTCGGGAAGCGCGTTACGTCAACCGCAACCGAATCGGGATTCGGAAACATTCCGCAAGGAGTCGTGTTGATGAAGATCTGCACGTCGGAATGCTCGGCATAAAGCTGCTCGTAGGAAACGACGCCCGGATTTGCCCGACGGCTGACCGTGAGGATCTCATCGGCCCCCAATGCACGCGCGACCGCGCGCGCCGTGCGCGAGGTTCCGCCCGTTCCCAGAACCGCAACCTTTTTGCCGTCGAGAGAAAGTCCCATTCTCTCGATCATCGCCTTCATGCCGTAAAAATCGGTATTATAACCATAAAGCCTTCCGTCGCGATTGACGACCGTGTTAACCGCGCCGATCTCCTCGGCATGCGCGTCGATTTCGGAAAGATACGGAATGACCGCCGCCTTATATGGAATCGTCACGTTGATCCCCAAAAAATCGCGCGCTTTCAAAAAACGATCCAGATCATTCGGCGCGACCTCACAGAGCTCGTATCGGTAATCCCCGAGCCGCGCATGAATGTCGGGAGAAAAGCTGTGCTTCAACCTCTCTCCGATGCAACCGTACTGCATACCGTATCCTCCTTTCAAAAGGATTTTAAAATACTGTTTTTATCGGAACGCAGCGGTCGGAAAATCGGTTCCGAAGCGTCCTGCCAAAAGATCGCAAAGCACCAATGCGGTGATGCTATCCACCACAACTCGTGCGCGGTGAATGATCGCGGGATCGTGACGTCCCTTGAGAGAAAGCGTCACGTTTTGACGCGTTTCCAGGTCCACGCTTTCCTGCGGCTGAAAGATCGAGGGAGTCGGCTTGACGGCGCAACGGAAGACAACCGGCATTCCGTTGGTAATGCCGCCGTTGATGCCACCGTTGTGATTGGTGACGGTGACGATCTTCCCTTCCTCGACCCGGAATCCGTCGTTTGCTTCACTGCCGCGCATTCCGGCGAAGCCAAAGCCCTCGCCGAACTCCACACCCTTCACGGCGGGGATGGCGAAGAGCGCGTGCGCGAGCACACCCTCAACGGTATCAAACCAAGGCTCGCCCACACCTGTCGGGAGTCCCAAAACCGCGGTTTCTAGGATTCCTCCAACGCTGTCTCCAACGCTTGCCGCGCGCTCGATCTCCTCCTGCATCGCCCGGGATGCCGAGCTTGAAAGCGAGGGAAAAACGAGATCGTCCAGAGCTTCAATATCTGCCTCGATATTCTCAAAGCAACGGTCGTGAATGCCGGCGAGCTCACTGATGTGCGTGCCGACCGTGATCCCGCACTGACGAAGCGCGGAAATGGCGATCGCGCCCGCCGCAACCAGGGCGGCTGTCAGTCTGCCGGAAAAATGTCCGCCGCCGCGCGGATCCTGATAGCCGTGATATTTGCATTCGGCGGTATAGTCTGCATGTCCGGGACGAGGAAGTCCCTTGGCATAGTCTCCGCTTCGGGTATTGGTGTTGGGGATCAGGATGCAAAGCGGTGTTCCCGTTGTCCTTCCCTCAAACACGCCGCTGACGATGCGGAACTCGTCCGCCTCCACTCGCGCCGTGGAAATTTTTCCGTGAGGACGGCGCAAGGAAAGCTGATGACGGATAAAATCCTCATCGATCTTCAAGCCGGGTGCCAGACCGTCCAGCACCGCACCGATCTCGGGACCGTGACTCTCTCCGAAGAGCGTGACGGCAACGCTTTGACCAAACGTATTTTTCATAATCTATCCTTTCACGGCTGCATGGCGGCACGGATCTGCGCCATCCAAGCATCCAAGGGCATTTTACGAAGCTCGAACGAGCCTGCTTGTTCCACCCAAACGACCGAGATATCACTGCCGTCGCATTTCTTATCGTGCGAAGCAGCGCCAAGTGCCGCATCGATCTCCACGGGCATTTCCGTGGGAAGTCCGAGCGACTTCAAAACAGGAAGCAGTCGCGCGCGCACGTCGGGCGCGCACATGGGAATCATTCCGAGTGCAACACATTCTCCGTGATAGAGGCCGTGCTGCTTTTGCAACGCCTCCACACCGTGGCCGAGCGTATGGCCGAAATTGAGCACCTTTCTCAGTCCCGCTTCCTTTTCATCCTGCTCCACCACATTCTTTTTGATGCGCAGAGAGCGCTCGATGATCTCATCCATTCTCTCCTCGACGCTTCCCTGCTCGAAAAGCTTGAAGAGCTCGACATCAAAGGTCAGTGCCATTTTGACCGCCTCGGCAAGACCGTTCGCGATCTGGCGCCGCGGCAGAGTGTGCAGCACGTCGGGATCGATCAGCACACGCTTCGGCTGATAGAATGCGCCGACGATATTTTTCACACTCTCCAGATTGATCGCCACCTTGCCTCCGATCGAGGAATCAACCTGGGAAAGAAGCGTGGTGGGAATATTATAAAAATCAATGCCTCTCATAAAGGATGCCGCGGCAAAGCCGGCAAGATCTCCGACCACACCGCCGCCGACCGCAACCACGCAATCGGTACGGGTAAATCCGTGTTCCATCATGCAGCGGCAAAGCTGCTCCAAAACGGGAAAGCTCTTGCTTCCCTCGCCTTGCGGAACTCTCACGACCGTCGGCATTCTGCATCCCGCGGCAACCGTCTCGGCATACTGTGCGGGAACGCCCTCGTCGGTCACGATCAACACGCGTCGGTCGAGATGCAAAAGCTCTGCCGCGCGAGAAAGCGCGCCGTGCTCCAAAATGATATCATATCCGTTTTGCGGCAGATTCACGTGTAATTTGTCCATATCTACCTATCTTCACCCGTCTTCCGTTTGATTTCGACGTCCCTCAAAGAAACGCACGGGAAGTCAAATTAATATATAGAATAACATTCTATATTATATATCAAACCCGTATTAATGTCAATATCTTTTTTCAAAAAAACCGCTCCAAGAAATCAAAAAAGACTTGCCAAGCAAAGAAAAAGGCACCTGTTTCTTGTGAACAAGTGCCCTGCTCGGATTTGCGGCGCTCAAAGCGTACCGCTATTCAAAAATTTGTTCAAATGCTCGTTGTTCGCCAGCTCGAAGACCTCCTCGGGGGTTCCGTCCAGCTCGATCAGACCGTCGCGCATATAGATGACGCGATCCGATACGTTGCGTGCAAACTCCATCTCATGCGTCACGATCACCATGGTGGTGCCGGTCTGCTTCAGGCTTTTGATCACGCGCAAAACCTCAACGGTGAGCTCGGGATCGGGCGCCGAGGTCGGCTCGTCAAAGCAGAGAATGGCGGGCTTGAGCGCCAATGCACGCGCGATCGAAACGCGCTGCTGCTGACCGCCGGAAAGCTGACA
>JAZSJS010000068.1:0-5886 GCA_045534435.1 Eubacteriales bacterium | reverse complement strand
GGATAGTGGCTGGTGCGGATCATGTTCATGTTGTGTGCCTTGAGCAGATAGAGATCGCGCAAAATGTGATCCATCGGCGTCGCCGCGCCGAGAAGCGGATGACTGTCGTGGCGGTTGATGCCCTTACCCTTGACCTTTTTGCCGTTGACGTAAAGGATCTTGCCCTTGATCTCAAAGCGGCGCAAGCCCACCTCCTGGCGAATATGCTCGTCGCCCACGGTCAACCAAAGGGTGTAGAGCACGGGTGTCTCGTCATTCCAGAGCACAGGTGTGTCGACGTCAATGGTGAGGGTGTGCGCGCCGTCCACGGTCACGCTGCCGCTTGTCAATGCCTTCCCATTGGGATCGCAGAAGCGATAGAAAACCTCGGTCTTGCCGTTTGCGGTGAGGTCCGCGGTGACGGTCGCGCGGGAAAGGTCCTCGGAGACCTCGTTGCGCACGTAAAGATCGGTCAGGCAGATCTTGTCGCGCAGAAGCAGATAGACCTCGCGGAAGATGCCAGAGGTGCGGATCTTGTCCTGATCCTCAAGATACGAGCCGTCGCACCATTTGAGCACCAGCACCTTGATATTGTTGACGCCCGCCACAAGATAGTCGTTGACGGCGATCTCGGTGGTCATGTGGCTGACCTGACTGTAAGCTGCAAAGCGGTTGTTGATATAAACGTAGAAGCAGGAGTCCACACCCTCGAAATTCAGCTTGACGTCACGCGTGGCAAGCGTTTCCGCATCGATCTCAAAGTCGCGCTCGTAAAGTCCGCAGGGATTGTCGTTGGGGACGTGCGGCGCATCAACGGGGAAGGGATAGAGGAGGTTGGTGTAGTGCGCGGTATCGTAGCCGCGTCCCATCGCCAGTTGCCAGCTCATGGGGACGTCGAGACGGTCGGCGTCCTCGGAGGAATAATCGGATGCGGTGAAATCGGGCACGTCATTCAGAGACGTAAAATAGCGAAAGCTCCACTCGCCGCAAAGAGAAAGAAAGCGGTCGGAGGAAGCACGGTTACCCGTTTCGGCGATTTCATCGCTTTGATAGGGAATGAAATAAGCGCGCGGCTTTTCGCATCCCACGTGCAGATGCTCGAGCGAGAGATGGTAACGGAAGTTGTTTTTCATGGCGGAGAGGTCCTTTCTGTTCATGCGATGTTTGTTTGCTTATAGTCTATCATAAATTAGATCGCAATGCAATCTTTTTTAAAAAAAATAATATTTTTTTGCCAAGTTTTTGAAAAAATTGCCAAACCGTTCCAAAGCTTTTGAGGAGGCGTCTTGAAAGACGCCTCCTCAAAGCGGGTAGGAGTTATTTCTTTTTCTTGTTTTTCGCTACAAGTGCGACAATGCCGGAGAGGGCTGCGAGTGCCAGCACGTTGGGGATGACCATGATGTTGTTGAACATATCGGCGAGCTCCCAAACGAGATCGTTGGGGAAGAGAGAGCCGAGGAAAATGAAGGCGATCGCAAGAACCGAATAGACAACGGTTGCCTTTTTTCCAAAGAGATACTGCACGTTCTGCTTGCCAAAGAAGTTCCAACTGATGATGGTGGTGAAGGCGAAGAAGGTCAGACAAATCGCGATGATGGCGTTCCCGAGAGTCCGGTTTCCCAATGCCGTTCCCACGGCAGTCTGCATCAAATTGGCTTTTGTCAAGGCAGAGCCCGCAAGTCCTTCGGGGGTGGCAAGAGAACCTCCAGAGGTGAAGAGTACGGTGATGACGACCAGAGCCGTGATGGTGAGAACGACGAAAGTGTCAATGAACACACCAGCCATTGCGACAACACCCTGATCGTGAGGCTCTTTCACGTTTGCCTGTGCGTGTGCGTGCGGGGTGGATCCCATGCCGGCTTCGTTGGAGAAGAGACCTCTCTTCGCGCCTTGGCTGATCGCGCGCTTGATCGCTTCACCCACGGCACCGCCGATGAGTGCTTGCGGCATGAAAGCGTATTTGAAGATCAAACTGAATGCCTCGGGAATTTTCGTGACGTTGATGCCGAGAATGACGAGACCGAGCACAAGATAGATCACCGCCATCAGGGGGACGATCTTCTCGGCAACCGACGCGATGCGTTGGATACCGCCGATGAAGATGATTGCGCAGATGGCCGCAAGTGCAATTCCAACCGCCCACGTGGGAATGACGGGAATTGCCGTGCTGATCGCCTCGGAGATCGAGTTGGACTGCACCATTGAGCCCATGAATCCGAGTGCAAGAATGATGGCGACTGCAAAGAAGCCGGCAAGGAATTTGCCAAATCCGCCCTTGAAGGCATGTCTGATATAGTACACGGGTCCGCCGAGCACCGAGCCGTCCTCCTGGACCACGCGCGTCTTTTGCGCGAGCACTGCCTCGGCATAGATCGTTGCCATGCCGAAGAAGGCGATGATCCACATCCAGAAGATTGCACCGGGGCCTCCGATGAGGATCGCGCCGCAGGCACCGACGATGTTACCCGTTCCCACCTGTGCCGCGATCGCGGTTGCAAGCGCTTGGAACGAGGAAAGACCGCCCTTGTTCTTTTCGCCACGCAGCGAGATGTTGCCAAACACCTTCTTCATGCCCTCTCCAAAGCAACGAACCTGCACGAAGCGGGTGCGGATCGTGTAGAAAAGACCGATTCCCACCAACAGGACAATGAGAATGTAGTCTGATAGGTAGGCATTGATCGTTTGCACGATCGGCAACAAAAAGTCTGTGAGTTGTTTCATAAGCTTCTCCTTACGTAAAAAAATAGAGTTGCCGAAAGCCCACGGCAACTCTGAAAAATCAAAAGACGAAAAAATCAGACAAAAAAGATTGTCTGCTCTGTCCTTTTGCCTGAGAGATTCGGTGATGAGATCACCTTGCACCTTCGGCACTCCTGCGGGAGATTCTCCAGAGCTCCTCCGTCCGCGGTCTCGTTTTTTCAATTCCGCGGATTTCAACGGTTTCAACCTTTATATTCTACCACATCCTTCGACAAAAAGCAATAGATTTTTGAAAAAATTTAATTGACTTTTTTTCAAAACTATGATACAATAAGTAAAAAACATCCGGGAAAAGGAGAGCTGTCATGAAGCTGGCAACGGAAACTTTTTTGAAGGCACTTGACGAGAGTGCCGCGCGTCGCAAGGCGGAGATCTTGAATGCCGAGGATCGAATCGAGATCAAGGGAACGGCATACTACGTCAAAAACGACGGTGACGATGCGCTTGACGGAAAAAGCCCGCAAACGGCGTGGAAAACGCTTGCCAAGGTCGGAGAGGCAGAGCTTTGCGAGGGCGACGGTGTGTTCTTTCGACGCGGAGATCTTTTTCGCGGAATTTTGCGCACGAAGAGTGGCGTGACCTACGCAGCATACGGCACGGGAGAAAAGCCGAAGCTTTACGGCTGGGACAAAAGCCTTGCCGATCCCGCGCTTTGGGAGCTTTTTGATGCCGAGCATCAAATTTGGAGGTGGAAGGAGCCGATCCTAGACTGTGGAACGCTGGTCTTTCAGAACGGAGACAAGCACAGCCGCAAGCTGATCCCCACCTACCGAGATGGCAAATTCGTTTGTCGCGACGACGAGAGCCGTCTGTTTGTGATGGCAGAGGAAATGACACGCGATCTCGACATGGTCTGCTTTTACGACGCGCGCCTGACCACACGCCCCTCCAAAGGAGAGGATTTCCCGATCCCGATCATGGACGGGGAGAGCCTGGGAGAGCTCTATCTGCGCTGTGATGACGGAAACCCCGGTGAAATCTTTGATGAAATCGAGGCGCTTCCCAGACGCCCGATGGTTGCGGTCGGGCGGAATGCCAACGTCACGGTGGACAATCTCTGCCTCAAATACATCGGCTGTCATGCCGTTGCGGCAGGCGGTCACGTGGTGGGACTTCACGTCACCAACTGTGAGATCGGTTGGGTCGGCGGCACGGTGCAGAGCTATTTCGGAGACGATCCCAACTATCCCGAGGGCAGACGCGGCAGCGTGACGCGCTACGGAAACGGCATTGAGATCTACGGCGGCTGCGAGGATTATCTGGTCAAGAACTGCTACATTTATCAAATCTACGATGCCGGTATTACCCACCAGGTCTCCACGCGCGGAAAGCTATACCGCATGGAGGGGATCCGCTATCTGGACAATCTGGTGGAATACTGTGTCTATTCGATCGAATATTTTCTCGAGAAGGATATGGGAGACACCGAAAGCTATATCAGGGATTGCGAGATGAGCGGTAATATTCTGCGATTCTCGGGCTACGGCTGGGGACAGCAGCGCCACAACGTGCACACCCCCGCGCATATCAAGGGATGGAGCTATGAAAACACGGCGTCGAAATATTCGATCCATGACAACGTCTTTGACCGTGCCGCCTACCGAATGCTGCATCTGGTTGCCAAAAAGCCCGAAAGCTGCCCCGAGATGGCGCGCAATACCTACGTGCAAAAACTTGGCTTGACGCTCGGACAGTACGGTGCGAACGAATCCGCCGAGCCTCCGATCCTGCCGTTTGACGAGAATGCGGAGAATACGATTGCCGAGGTCTTTGGCGAGACCGACGCGAAGGTTTATTACTGTAAATGAGTGAGTATGAGGGGGGATCGCTTCTTTTCAAAAAAGCGATCCCCCTCATAAATTTCTGAATTGCCACGCAAAAAGCAGCCGTCTCAAGTCATCTTGAGACGGCTGCTTGGGTTTACGCGAGGCAAACGTTGATTGCGCGGAGCTTTGCGCTGTTCTTGGGATCGGGCTCGGTGTCAAAGGTCACCTTCTGACCCTCGGTGAGCGTCTTGAAGCCCTCAACCTGGATTGCGGAGAAGTGAACGAATACGTCGTCACCGCCCTCGTCGTTGGAAATGAAGCCGTAGCCCTTTTCCGCATTGAACCACTTAACTGTACCTTTATTCATTGTCGGGTACCTCCTGATAAAATTGTGTACCCGGAACAAAACAAGACCCACGGAGCGCGCATCGTCCAACATGACCCACGTTACCGTGAGACCATGGATAATTATCTCGAATACGGTGATAGTATAGCACAAAACTTGCAAAAAGTCAATAGAAAAATGAAAAAAAGAGGGAAGACCAAGGGGTGCCTTCCATAAAGCAGATTTTACCTACCGCAAACACAAAAGGAGTACGAGCATTTTGTTCGTACTCCTTTTCACACGCCTTGCACGGCAAGGTATAGTGTGTTACACCTTTTCGGTGTACTGTCGGGCGGAAACATAGCCTTCCTCCGGGAGGAAGGTGGCACGCGATAGCGTGACGGAAGGAGCCCGCGTAACTTTGAATTTGTACTAATTCTATCGTAACGCGCTCTCCCTCACCCGACTTCGTCGGGAGCTCCCTCCCGGAGGGAGCCTTTGATTCGTGCGTACCGAAAGTCCGTCTACTTTTCCTGACAAGCACTGCATTTGCGGACACAAATGCGATGCCCCGCGCGAAGCGGGGCGTATTAGTTATTTGTCTGTTGATACATGGATAAACTGAGATACCTCATACTTCTTTTTGTTGAGTATATACATCGCAGCCAGCAACATATGCGCAACAATACCACAATGTCCGCTAATCATATATCCTTTGTATTCCGGTGGATTATCCTCACTAAATTCAATAATGCGATTCTCAATAAACAATAATAGCAGTTCATTCAAACGAGTTATTTCAATATTGGCTTTTTCAATCAATATTTGCTTTGGTGTGGGTGTGTCACAGCGCAAAGCCAAGATCAGTTTTTGTCCTTCTTCACTACAAAGTGCCTGCATTACCTCTATAGTGCTTTGATCAAAAGAAGAAAGTTGATTTATAAGTGATGATTTAATTACACAAGCAATGCCTTGATCATCCCAAACTTTCGTTCCGAATGAGCCGTTAATTCTGAGATTTCCTTGCTTCTTACTTTGCTCTTGCCTATCACGATT
>JAZSJS010000110.1:0-25798 GCA_045534435.1 Eubacteriales bacterium | reverse complement strand
CCATTAGTATTGTCTTCCTAAGACCGCTTGGCCTCCGACTTGACGATATACTGCACGCAAGAGAAGCCCTCATACGTTGCTACGAGAAAAAAGGGAAGCTGTTGCTCTGTGGCAACGGCGGAAGCGCTGCCGACTGCGACCACATCGTCGGAGAGCTGATGAAAGGTTTTTTGCGAAAGCGAAAAGTGGATGACCAAAAAATACCCGAGAATATTCGAGAGCATTTGCAAGGCTCTCTCCCCGCGATATCGCTTTCCTCTCATACAGCTTCCGTGAGCGCATTCATAAACGACGTAGAGCCTTCGATGGTCTATGCGCAAATGCTTTACGGTTATGCCCAACCCAACGATGTATTTCTCGGGCTGTCAACCTCCGGGAATTCCGCCAATGTGGTGAACGCCGCTACGGTTGCAAAAGCGATCGGTCTTGAAACGATTTCGCTAACGGGAAAGAACGGTGGCACCCTGTCAGAAATCTGCGACGTTGCCATTCGCGTACCCGAAACCGAAACCTACAAGGTCCAAGAACTTCATTTGCCCGTTTACCACTACCTTTGCGCAGAGGTTGAGAAACATTTTTTTGAATGATTTTGTTGTCCTTTATTGACCACACTACTGAGCGGCAGCCCGATCATTCAAAACGGCAAGCTCGTGGGAGCTGTCACCCACGTCCTTATCAACGATCCCACCACCGGCTACGGCATTTTCATCGAAAACATGTTAAACGCGGCAAATATTCCTATGGCAAAGGCATCGTAAAGCAACAAAACAGGAAAATATATGAAAAAAGTTGTCCCTTTTGTAACACACTCCCCTTCCTTTGATGATTCCCACGCAAAACACAACGTGCACATTTTTATAATTTTTTATAGATTAGTTCTTGACAAAGTCATTTGAAACATGATATAATTTATGCAACCGATTGCACCGACAGGAGAGAATATGCCGAAAGTAACGATCTATACGCTTGCGCAAGAATTGAATATGACTCCCTCTATGGTGAGCAGAGCCTTTAATCCCTATGCAAGGATCAGCGAAGACAAACGAAAAATTGTTTTGGAAACAGCAAAGAAATATGGTTTCTCGCCTAACAAATTTGCTTCCAGACTTTCGATGAAAGCGGTACGTATCGGCGTGCTGATCAATAGTAGATTTCAGATCAACACCGACAAAATGATTTTCGGAATCAAGGAAGCGCACGAAAAATTAAAGGACTACAAAATCCAGTATGATATTTCTGTTTTGAATCCATCGAAAAACACAGACGAGGATATTCGCAAAACCATCGACCAATATAAAGGCTACGATGGCATCATTCTGACCGGAATGAGCTCCGCTGACTATACTTCACTGATCGACGAATTATACAGTCACAATCCCAATGTGGTTCAGGTTCAGGCGATCAACCAAGATGCATCCTGTCTTTTTGCCTCAAAGCACAATGAAAAGATCGCATCTCGGCTTGCGGCGGAATTTTTATATAATTGTCTGAAAAAGGCAGAAAGAAAAAATATTCTTTTGTTTACGGGAGATCTGAAAAGCGCGCTTCATGCAAGTGCCGCTGATGCCTTCAAAACTTCCTGTGACACACTGGGGCTAAATCTTTTATCGACCGTTGATATGAAGAACAATGAGGAATATTTTGAAAGTATTCTCGCCGAAATCTTCGCCCACCACGGTGATCAAACAGACGGCATTTATATCACAAGCGGATTTTCTGCTCCTCTTTGTCGATACCTTGAAGCAAACGGCTATGATATCCCTTTCGTTGCTTTTGACACCTATGAGGACATTAAGTCCTACATGAAAAAGGGGATTATATCCGCATCCATAGCGCAAAACGTGGGAAATCAAATGAAAATAGCCTTTGAATTACTCGTGAAATATCTGATTGCGGGAGAAGAATGCCCCCAAACCGTGTATACGGACGTTCAGTTGGTTTTAAAAAGCAATATGCATCAATTTAACTAAAGGTAATACTGCGCAGATCCAGTTGCTCGGTATTACCTGAATTTTCAGCATCGATGCAACCGGTTGCATGCGGAGGTATATATGATTATTTTTCAAATTATTCTGTCCATATCGTCCATGGTTTTGCAAAACTGCATGCTCAACACCGTATGCAAAAAAGACCTGCAAACCTCCGATCATGTTTACCGCTTTAATATTCTGACATACGCGGTGTGTATCCTTCTTTTCGGGCTTATTGCGCTGAGCGGAGGCTTCTCTCTGTTTACGGTATGTATGGGTCTTTTATTCGGCGTTGTCACCGCATTCAGCAATTACTACAAAATGCTTTCGCTTTCAAGCGGACCCATGCACATCACCCTGCTGATCACAACGTCTTCCATGATCATTCCTACCACGTCGGGAGTTTTCTTCGGTGAGAGCTTCAGTATTCCCAAGCTGTGTGTCGTTGCCCTGCTGATCTTTTTCATCTACCTGTCGTTGGAAAAGAAAGGTGATTCCAAAATCAACAAACGTTGGCTGATCTTTTGTTTGCTTGCGTTTATATTTCAGGGAAGCATCGGCGTTCTTCAAAAGATACATCAAAGCTCTGTGCATAAAGATGAAGCAGGCGTATTTTTGTTCGTTGCCTTTATATGCTCTCTCATATACAGTCATATCCGTGCGAAAAAGAGTTTCAAAGAATTGAACTTTACAAAAAAGCATTTTGCCTTTGCGCTTGTTTGTGGAATTTGTACCTTTGGAATGAATTTTTTGAACTTAAAGCTTTCGGGCATTTTGCCAAGCCAGTTGTTTTTCCCCATTGTAAACGGAAGCGCGATCATTCTCAGCTCGGTGATGTCTGTTCTGTTGTTCAAAGAAAAGCTGACAAAAAAACAAATCATAGGCTTGTGTGGCGGCATATTATCTCTTATCGCCATTTGCCTTATAAAATAAGGAGATTGTTATGAAAAAACCTTGGGAAGGAAGCTTTGATCCGTTTCGAATATTTGGAAATCTGTACTTTGTGGGGACGCCTCCCGCGTCTGTACACATCGTGGATACGGGTGACGGTCTGATCATACTCGATACGGGATATCAGCAATCGCTGTATAAGGTCATCGATAACGTTTACAGACTCGGACTTGATCTGCACAGCTTAAAATACATTTTGCTGACGCACGGGCATATCGACCACATGGGAGCGGCAAAAGCCTTGAAAGAGCTGACGGGCGCGAAAATTGCGCTGGGTAAGGAAGACAGGGACTATGCAAACGGTACGCTTGATCTCTCCTACGCAAAGGAGCTTGATATGGAGTTTTGCGAGACCTTTGAGCCGGATATTCTTCTGTCCGACGGGGATGAAATCTCTTTGGGAACCGTCCAAATCCGCGCCGTTGCCACACCCGGACATACCCCGGGAGCTATGAGCTATTTCTTCAACGTGTCCGATGGGGCTGATATATTTATTGCCGGTCTGCATGGAGGAATGGGGATCAACACTCTTTGCAAAGAATTTCTTGACAAATCCGCTCTTCCCTACACGCTCAGAGAGGATTTTGTCCGCTCTATGCTTCGGCTGAATGAAGAACACGTAGATATATTTTTGGGAAATCATATGCAGCACAATCACACGGAACAAAAGGCAGAACTTATAAAATCGGGAAACAAACTTGCGTTTGTTGATCCCGACGAATGGCAAGCTTATAATCTATGGTGTATCAAAAATCTTGAAAATATGATCGAAAAGGAGAATGGAGAATGAAACCTGAATTCAGCTTCAATTACGGAGAAAAAAGATATGTGTTCTCTGCTGAGAACAACGCGCTTTATGAACTCGAAGGCGGGATTACCATACAAGCGGAGGCGAGGACATATCCGAAATACGATGCCGTAGAATGGGTCCTATGGTTTGAGAACAAATCGGACAAAAACAGCGCAATATTTTCCGATATTTCGGACTGTGATACCCTGCTTCCTCTTGAATTTCCAAAGCCTCTCAATCCCGGCTATATGCCTAAAGAGGGCGACGCGTGCGTGATCACCATGAACGGTATGGTAGACGGCAAATATTATTGGGAAAACGATAAAGTAAGCGCAACCGAATACGGCTTGAATTACGAATATCTTGACAAAGCGCCACAGAAGACAAAGTGCTTTGCCAACGTCTGCGGACGCTCCAGTGAAGGAATGATGCCCTTCTTTGACGTTACCGCTGCGGGTCACGGATACATTGCGGCGATCGGCTGGACGGGTGATTGGAAATCCGAATTTACCAAATGCGATCTCGGCATCAGAATGAAAACGGGGTTGAAAGAAACGGGCTTTTATCTGAAACCCGAAGAGAAGATCCGCACCTCTTCGGTCCTTATCATGAAATACGGCAAGGACGAGGATAAATACAACAAATTCAGGCGGCTGATCAAAAATCATTTTTCTCACAAAAGCTGCACCAAGGCAGAGCGTGAAGGTCTTATGGCTTGCGAGCTTTGGGGAGGGCTTCCCAGTGAAGAAATGAAAAAAAGGCTGAATGAGCTCAAAAAATACGATATCAAATTCGAGGACATCTGGATCGACGCGGGATGGTACGGCAATTGCAAAAAGTGTGACGAGGCGTTCAGCGGAGATTGGGGAGACCATACCGGTGAATGGGAGATCAACACCCGCGTACACCCCGAAGGGCTTGCCGACGTTGCGGAATGTGCTAAAAACGCAGGAGCAAAGCTTATGCTGTGGTTTGAACCCGAACGCGCGATTCAAGGAACGCCTGTGACCGTTGAGTACCCCAATTGGTTTTTGACGTTAGAAGGAAAAAATAATCAAATACTCGATTACGGTAATGAAGAAGCGTACAGCTACGTCCTTGACCTGCTTTCGCACTATACGGAGAAGTTGGATCTTTCCTGTTACAGACAGGATTTCAACACGGCGCTCACACAATATTTTGCAGAAAACGATGAAGAAAACAGACGCGGAATCACGGAAATCAAGCATATTACGGGTATGTATCGCTTGTGGGACGCATTGCTTGAACGCTTCCCCGACCTGCTCATTGATAACTGCTCCAGCGGCGGCAGAAGAATTGATATTGAAACCTTGAAGCGTTCGATTCCCTTCTTCAGAAGCGACTATCAATGTAATTTCAACGAAAACCCCGAAGTGCTCCAAACACACAACTCGGGTATTTCTCTGTATCTTCCCTATAACGGTTGTACAAGTAAGACCAAATGTGACACCTATGCTATTCGCAGTTCTTATTCGTCAAGCTGGGGCGGTGCGTTTTATAACGCGATCTTCCAAAGCATGGATGAAGAGGATCTCAAATGGGCAAAAAAGATTACCGACGAGTACAGAAGCATTCGCAAATATTTCTCGATGGATTTCTATAATCACGGCTCCTCCTGCTTTGACCCTACCGCTTGGGCAATCTGGCAGTATCATGACAGCGAAACGCAAAGCGGCATCGTAATGGCATTCCGTCGAATCGAATCTCCCTTTGATCAAGTAAAGATTGATTTGAAGGGACTGTTACCTAACAAACTATATACATTCACAAATCTCGACGACTGCTCCGCTCAAGATAAAAAGAATTCTATCATAATAAGGCTTCCCCAAAAAAGAAGCAGTGTCATATTGAAATATCAGTTAAGGGATAAATAATTCTCGAGGAATTGTGTAGGGGCTCCTGTCACTATAGAGAAAATATTTTCACAATAAGCTCCCCATTAAATGGTAAAGCACTTTCAGCAACCGATATAAAAGGACGATTTGACCTAATAAATAGCGTCGAAAGTGTCGAAACAATCAAAAAATTGTAAAAATGTGTTGTCCCTACTTGACCACACCCCTGTCGGGCTCACCCATCATCCGGAACGGCAAGCTTGTGGGAGCGGTGACACACGTTCTCATCAACGACCCCACCACGGGGTACGGGATATTTATCGAAAATATGCTCGCCGCGGTCAATCTGCCCATGGCACGGGTGTCGTAAGAAAAACAGGCAATCTCATTCCAATCGGTTTGAGATTGCCTGTTTCTATTCAAGCAAGATTCCCCGCGACGTGCGAGGGTGGGTAGCCGTATCTCTTTTTGAAGGCGCGGGAAAAATATTTTTCGTCGGGAAACCCGCAGGCAAACGCGATCTCCTTGACCGATTGCCTGTTTGCGATCAATAGCGTCAGCGCGCGATCCATGCGAAGCTTGATCAGATATTGCTTTGGAGAGATTCCCAAGGAGTCACGGAAGGCTCTTTGCAAGCTCGAGCGGCTGAGAAATCCCGCCTCACAAACCTCCTCGACCGTCAGTGAGGAGTCAAACGCGCGTTCCTCAAGATATCGCAAGGCTTCCTTCAGCGCGGCGTTTCCCGCGACGAGATTTTCCTCCTGCAGCTCTGACAAAATCTCGTAGATCACCGCCTTTGCCCGATGTGCCGATTGCCGCGAACGCCATTCCTCCAACAAGCGCGCAAACAAAGCCGCGACTGCCGCGGGATTTTCCACGTGCAGATTCTCCGGCTCTCCATAGTTGCAATCCTTCAAATGAACGACAATGCTCTCGCTCACCGAATATTCCACCCGATAGGGCATATCCGAGGGGAGGAACATCACGTCTCCCGGGCGCACCGTGAGGCGACGTCCGCCGAGCTCAAAGTCTCCACCGCCGCTCACACGGAAGGAAAGTGCGGCATAGGGGCGCGCTTTTACCTCAAAAACGCCCTGTTTGTGCTCATATCGGTCAATTGTCAACACCTGAAAGGCAAGCGCATCGAAATTGTAGATCATCTCTGTTCACCCCCGTTTCTATTATAACACGGTCTGACCGAAAAGTCCACCCTTTTGCGCAAAAAAACAGTTTTCGCGGCAGATCTTTCTTGCTATACTATAAAAAAACGAAAAAGGAGCCGCCCTATGATCTTCCATCCCGAAAATTGCAAAACCACCGAAGGGAGCTTTCTCTTCTCCGGTCGTATCTGCGCCACCGCTCATCCCTGTCTGAACAAGGAGATCCTCCGCGAATTCTGGCACAATTTCACCTTCCAAGCCTCAACGCTCTCGATCCAGGAGACCGACGGCTACATCTTTTCTCTGGGAAGCGCCGAAGCACTTCCGCTTGACGGCTGCGATTACAGCATCCACGTCGAGAAAGGCGGCGTTTTCGTCGCCGCCAAAAGCGAGCAAGCGCTGATCAACGGCTTCATGACGCTTCTTGATCGCTTCAAGGCGGTTGACACCGCCGACGGGATTGCGATCGAGCTCGAATGCTGTCAGATCCGCGACCGCGCGAGAATCCGAAACAGAATGATACATTTTTGCGTGTTCCCCGAGCTTGCGCTTTGGGAGCTGCAACGCTTCGTGCGCCTTTGCGGTGCGCTCAAATATACACACGTTGTGTTGGAATTTTGGGGCATGCTTCAATATGACTGCCTCAAGGAGCTTTCGTGGTCTCACGGCTTCACCAAGGAGCAGATTCGCCCGATCATCGCCGAGGCAAACTCACTCGGCTTGGAGGTCATTCCCATGTTCAACCATTGGGGACATGCCGCGGCCTCCCGGGTGATGCACGGAAAGCACGTCGTGCTCGACCAGAACCCGTCGCTTCAGACCTATTTCAGCGAGGATGGCTGGTGCTGGGACATCCGCAAGCCAAAGGTGCGCGAGCTGTTGCGCCAAATCCGCACCGAGCTGATCGAGCTTTGCGGCGAAGGAGAATATTTCCATATCGGATGCGACGAGGCGTACAATTTCGAATTCACCCAAGAAAACATGGACGCCATCTGTGGCTTCATCAACGGTCTTTCCGATGAATTGAAGGCGCAGGGACGCCGCACGCTGATCTGGGGCGATATGCTTTTGTACCGCTATCCGCACTACAACCCCAAAAACCGCTATTCCTGCCACGCCCCCTCCCCCGAGGTCGCGCAATATCTCCTGGATCACGTGAGCAAGGACGTCATCATCGCCGATTGGCAATACCACTCTCCCGAAGCCCCCATCGAAACCGCATCGGTGTTCAAAGAAGCCGGCTTTGATTGTCTGCTCTGCCCTTGGGACGAGGGAATCCCGCATATTCCTGCGGCACTTTCCACGATTCGGGATCTTTCCTTGATGGGCTTCATGCACACCACTTGGCACACGCTCAGCATGGGTACGTTTTACGTCACAATGATGGCAGTGGGTGGCTTTGAGGAGGTCACGGACTATAAAGCCGACCACGTCCGTCCGCACACCGCCGCGCTGCTGCGCAAGGTCATGCCTGCCTGCGGTGACTATGAAAAAGCAGGATGGAGCAAGCTGCAGGTGGGCTTCAAATGGTGATCGTGATCTATCTGTTCGTCATCCTCTTCTCGGTGACGCAATCCGCAAGCGCGAAATTATTCAATCGCCACTCCTCCGATGCCGTGGTGTTCAATGCCGTCAAGGCGCTCTCTGCGCTCGTCCCGTTTGCCCTGATGGCGGCATTCGGCTTTACGTTTCATCTGCCGACGCTTTTCTACGGCACGCTGTACGGTGTCTGCCTTTGCCTTTCCATGCTCGCGGGCTACAAGGCACTCACCCTCGGCCCCATGGCTCTGACGAGCATGCTCAGCGCCTTCTCCGTGCTCATTCCCCTTGTCTGGGGCGTTGCCGTCATGCACGAGCGTATGAGCCTCCTGCAATCGATCGCGCTTGTTTTGCTATTGGCTTCGATCGTGCTGATCAATCTGCGCGGCATCTGCGCAAAGGCAAGCACCACTCCCAAAAGCCACCGCGCGTGGCTGCTCTTCATCGGGATCACCTTCCTCTGCAACGGCATCTGCTCGATCCTGCAAAAACAGCATCAGTCGGCATTTCCCGGTGCCTACAGCCGCGAATTCATGCTCTTTGCCATGCTTTTTTGCTCGGTGATTTTCTCCGCAATCGCCATTTTCAAGGGTAGACCAAAGCGATTTTCGGAAGCCAAGGGCAAACGCTACGGCGTGATCTCCGGTGTCGCGAACGGGCTTGCGAACTTTTTCACGCTGATCCTCGCGGGATTTGAAAACGCCTCGGTGCTCTTCCCACTCGTCTCGGCAGGCACGATCCTGGGCGCGCTGCTCTGCGGAAGGCTGGTCTTTCGGGAAAAGCTTTCCCTCAACCACTATTTCGCCCTCGCGCTCGGCATTCTCGCGGCGGTTTTTTTGAAGCTGTAACCGCCCGCGCTTTTGCCGGATTTGCTTGACAACGCGCGACTTCTGTGATATAATGAGCGCGACCGAACGGAGTAAAAGCGATTTGCAGAATCCTTCGATATCGCCTCAAATAAACCACCGCCAGCGAAGAAAGGAATACCATATGATCTTTCAACCTCAAAATCTCATTTTGACCGAGGGGGCCTATCTCATTCCCGAGACCGTCGACGCCACCGCGCATCCCGCCCTTTGCAAGGCGATCTTTTCGGAGCTTTGGCACAATTTTGCCTATCAAAGCTCCACGCTCACTCTTCGTGAAGCGGATGAATTTTGCTTTGCGATCGGAATCGCGAAACGACTCCCGCTCGACGGATTTTCCTATACGGTCAACATCGAGCCCGAGGGCATTTGCATCTCTGCCGACAGCCGACAGTCGCTGATCCACGGCATGATGACGCTTCTCGACCGCATCCAGCCGACCGAGATCGACGGTGCTCTTCGGGCAACCGTTGACTGCGCCGAGATCCGCGAGCGCGCTCTGATCCCCGTCCGCATGGTGCATTATTGCATCTTCCCCAAGACCGCCCTGTGGGAGCTTCGCCGCTTCCTGCGCGCCTGCGCCGCGTTGAAATATACGCACGTCATTCTCGAATTCTGGGGCTCGCTTCGCTACGATTGCATGAAGGAGCTTGCCTGGCAGCAAGCATATAACAAGGAAGAAATCCGTCCGATCATCGCAGAGGCGCGAGACCTGGGCCTGGAGATCATTCCCATGTTCAACCATTGGGGACACGCCACGGGTGACAGCGTCAACGGCGGAAAGCACGTGGTTCTCGATCAGAATCCCGCGCTCCAGAGCTATTTCAGCGAGGACGGCTGGTGCTGGGACATCAAAAAGCCGAAGGTCCGTGCACTCTTGCGCAGCATCCGACGCGAGCTGACCGAGCTTTGCGGAGAGGGAGACTATTTCCATATCGGCTGCGACGAGGCATACAACTTCCCCCTCACCGAGGAAAGCGCCGTCGAGATCTGCGAGATCATCAACGATATCAACCGAGAGGTTCGCGAAGAGGGACGCCGCACCATCGCCTGGGGCGATATGCTCCTCTATCGCCACGAGCACTACAA
Source organism: Eubacteriales bacterium (assembly GCA_045534435.1). Classification (GTDB taxonomy): domain Bacteria; phylum Bacillota; class Clostridia; order Oscillospirales; family CAG-272; genus UMGS1865. The sequence goes on along the minus strand of JAZSJS010000110.1, from coordinate 15,577 downwards.
CAAGCCACGCAATTATGCCTGCCACGCGCCCTCCGCCGAGATCGAGCGACTGATGCTCTCGCACCTTGACCGCGACGTGATCGTTGCCGATTGGCAATATGAGATCGAGCAGGCGCCCGTCGAAAGCGTCCCCGTCGTCAAGGAGGCTGGCTTTGATTGCCTGCTTTGCTCCTGGGACCGAGGGATCCCGCAGATGAAGGCAGTGCTCTCGACCGTCAGAGAACAGCAAATCATGGGCTACATCCACACCACGTGGAACACGCTGTCGCAGGGCGGATATGCCTATCTCATGCTTGCCGCCGTCGGCGGCTTTGAGCGCATCGACCGCTACAAGCGAGGCGCGATGCTGACCTGCACCGCCGCACTTCTGCGCAAGGTCATGCCCGCGCAGGGCGATCATCAAAAGGCGGGTTGGAGAGAAATTCCACTCTGAGCAAACCGAAAAAATAAAACAAAACAGGCAATCTCATCCCCTCTCGGGTTGAGGTTGCCTGCTTTTTATGTTTCCCGCCTCCACTCCATAGGCGAGACGCCGACTTCCTTTTTGAAGAGCTTGCTGAAATAATAGACATCCGAGAAGCCGCAGTCGGCGGCGATCTGCGAGACCGAGAGCGACTCGACGCGCAGAAGCTGCTTGGCAAGCTCAATGCGCCGCATGACGAGATAGCGATTCGGTGTGGTGTCGAAATGCAGCTTGAAGAGCGTCGAAAACCTTCTTGCCGTGATGCCGCTCTGCGAGACCGCCTCCGAAAGACACCCCTTCTCACAAAAATGCCCGTCCATATATTCCTTCGCCGCCACCACGCGCCGATCCTTGGGAAAATAGGTCTTCTCGCGCAGGCGCGCAAGCTCGCCGAGCAGACGGTACAAAAACGACATCGTCATCAGATCTCCCTCCGCCCGACCGCGGTATTGCTCGGCGCGCCGCAAAATGCCGAGGATCTCCTCGCGGCTTCCCACGGGGATGCAAAAGCTGTCGGTGTCGATCTCATCGTAGGTCGTGAAGTGGATCGAAAGCGCCTCTCCGATCTCGCTCACCTTGACCTCATAATCGTCTCTCTGATTGAAAAAATAGATACAATTTCTCGATAATACAAACTTCTGATAGCCGAGATCGTGGCTTGCCTCACCGCTGAGCTGGATCCCGACGATGTGATTTTTTCGGTTTTTCGCCACCCAATGACGCGAGGTTGGCGTGTATCGGAGAACGTTGCAGATCTCCTTCACGCGAATATGCTCAAAATCCATACCGTCACCTCCTGCATTTATTATATCACGCACCCATCGGATTGTAAATACTTTTTTCCGTATTTTACAAATTTTCCTCCATCTTCATTGAAAATATGCCCACACCGTGCTATACTGAAACCAACAGGCCACCGAAAGGAGTTCCCCCATGAACACACAAGAGCTACGACGCGAGCTATACGACTTTTATCTGCACGGAGATGCCGAGCGCGCCCGCGCCTTTTCCGAGCGTTGCTTTGCCATTTTGGATGCGCGCGTGCGCGAGAATATGTCGGTACAGGCGCAAAAATGTCTGCAATACGACGTCATTTGCGAGGAATTTGAGCCGATCCTCTTCCCGCACTGCCCCTTTTTCTTTGAAACCGCCGTTCTGACCTCGCTTTCCGACGGTGCAAGATCGGCAAAGGGGCATCGCTTCACACAGGCAAACGGATGGGTGTTTGCACGCAACGCGCATCTCTTCCGCGAAGGGAAATACGAATCCCTCTATCAAACAAGAAGAGCGCAAGGCAAGGAGCTGCTCTATCTGATCTGCGGCGACTACAACGACGATTGCCAGCACTTCAATTTCAACAGCCGTCCCTTCCTTGAGGGAGGCTTGCGCGGGGTTTACGACCGCGCGCAAAGCGAGCTTTTGCGTGCCGAGGCTCCTGAGGAAACCGAATTTTTGGAGGCGGTCTGCCACGCAATGCAGGTCATGCGGCGCACGGCGGAAAAGTTCGCGCAAAAGGCGGACGTCTTGCTTCAAGCCGAGTCCGACCCGCTCTGCCGCGCCAACCTTTCCCTGATCTCCCACACCGCCCGACGCGTGCCGTGGGAGGCACCTCAGACCTTTTACGAGGCACTCGCGACACTTGCCTTTTTGCGCACCGTACTCGGCTCTCTGGAGGGCGTCGGGCCCAACACCTTCGGACGCCTTGACAAGGATCTGATAGGCTTCTACCGTGCCGATCTCGCTGCAGGTCGCCTGACCGAAGGTGAGGCATATGACCTCGTTTCTCAATTCCTTCTGATCTGGGATTGCCACTACGATCACGACATGAAGATGGAGGGCTATGCCGACCACGAGCTGGAAAACACCTACACCCTCGGCGGCTGTGACGATGACGGCAATCCGCTCTGCAACGAGCTGACCCTGCTCTTTTTGCGCGTCACGCGCGATCTGGGCATCATCTTTCCCAAGATCAAATGCCGCTTCTCCGCAAGCTCCCCCAAGGAATATCTCGACGAGATCAACGTCTCGATCATCGCGGGAACAAGCACGGTACTTCTGCAAAACGACGACGCGACCATCCCCGCTCTGCTCCGTGCCGGCAGGACGCTTGAGGAGGCGCGGGAATATCTGGTCACCGGCTGCTGGGGTGTGACGACCTCGCAGGAAAAATACGACCACGGCAACTATCTCAACCTGCTCAAGCCCTTTGAGTTTGCTCTGCACAGGCTTGACGAAAGCATGGCGCGCGTGGGCATCGACTTTGAATATCTGGACGGCTGTGAGGACTTCGAGGAGCTCTATCGGCGCGTACTGCGCAACACCGAACGGCTCTTTCGTGCGCGGATCGAGGTCACCCGACAGGGTGGCGCGCTCTTGCCCTCGGTGGACCGATGCGCCATCTTTTCCTCCACGCTGGGAGATTGTCTCGAAAAGCACGCCGACTATGCCGCGGGCGGCTCGAAATATCGCGACGACTACTATCTTCTCTTCGGACTTCCCAACCTGGTTGACTCTCTCATGGCGATCAAAACGCTGGTATTCGACACCCGTCGCCACACGCTCGACGAGCTTTTTGATGCGGTGCGCGCCAATTGGGAGGGATATGAGGAAATGCGACGCGAAGCGATCGCCTGTCACGGATGGGGAGACGGCAACGGCGACTCCTGCGCGCTGGCAAACCGCTTCAACGAGGATCTCTTCGCACTCTGTCAAGGCCTGACCGGCGGCTACGGCGGACGGGTGAACATCGGACATCTGACCTACACCGAGATCCGCTTCTGGGGCGAGCGTACGCTTGCCACACCCGACGGCAGAAAAAACGGGGATTATTTCGCGCAGGGCCTGACGCCCTCGCGTCTGAAGCGCATCCCCTGTGTCAACGACGTCATCCGCAGCTTTCTCGCGCTCGATCCCTCCACGATGGCGGCAAATTCGGTGGTGAATATCATTCTGCCGCCCGCCATCCCGCTTGATCGTTGCGAAAGCTTTCTGCGAGCCGTCGCAAAAACCGCAGTGCAATCGCTTCAGCTCAACTGCACCTCACGAGAGCAGCTGCTTGACGCGCAAAAGCATCCCGAACACTATCCCGATCTGATCGTCCGCGTGACGGGCTTTTCGGCAAAATTCACGTCCCTTTCCAAGGAATGGCAGGACGAGGTGATCTCGAGGAATTTTTATGACTGATCTGAATGCGATGATTTTCGACGTGCAGCGCAGCTCCTTCGTGGACGGTCCCGGCATCCGCACCACCGTCTTTTTCAAGGGGTGTAATCTGCGCTGCGCCTGGTGTCACAACCCGGAGGGCATTTCCCCGGCGGCGCAGCTCATGGACGTCAAAGGTGTCTCCACGCCGTGCGGAAGAAGCTATACGCTCGATGAAATTTGGACGGAGATCGAAAAAGACAGACTCTTTTTCGAGACCTCCGGGGGCGGCGTCACCTTCTCGGGAGGTGAGTGCATGCTGCAGATCGATTTTCTTTCCAAGCTCCTGGCGATCTGCAAAAAAAACGCTATCCACACCGCAGTGGACACCGCCGGAAATCTTCCCTTTTCCTTATTTGAGCGAATCATACCCGACGTCGATCTCTTTCTCTACGACGTCAAGTGCTTCAACGCGGACACGCACAAGCGCTACACCGGCGTTGACAACGCGCAAATTCTTTCAAACCTTTCCAAACTGCTGAAAAAGGCAGTCCCCCTCCGGGTTCGCATTCCCATCGTACCGGGGGTCAACGACAGCCTCGAAGAAATGCAGGCCATCAAGCGCTTTCTGGATGCCCACGGCAAGCCCGTGCATGTGGAGCTTCTGCCCTATCACGCCATGGGAGAGCACAAATATCGCTCTCTCGGGCTGCAACCGCCCGCCTTCCAAGAGCCCACCAAAGAACAAATGCAAGAGCTGGAGGCTTTGTTTTGAAGGACGCGTTTTGTGGGGGTGTTTTTTGAAAAAAGCACCCCCACGCCCTCGCAAAAACTTTTATCGCATTGGGGATGAACGTAATTGTTTATCCCTGCGCTCGACCATTCAATTGCTCCCGCGGCTATTTGGGGACCACAACCCCAAATAGCTTTTTATTTTTGTTTTGTTGCGGAAAAGGAGTCGACAAATTGGAATTTATCGGGGTGTCATTCCAACGAACAAATCAACGTAACAAAGTAGGGGGCGACGTCCTCGACGCCCCGTGACGAATGGGTTTGAACTGGTGCAAAGTTATTGGGATAAAACGTGTCTTGCGACGCCATGAAAAGATCAAACTCCTTCGTTTTTGGGACAGAGAGGTAGCGTAGCGGCGTGAGGGGAATGAATGACAATCCGGTGGATTGTCAGAACCCGAGCGTGACCGAAGCGCACTAGACCGTCGCCCCCTACGGGCTTGTGCGAACATAGTGCGCAATCCATAGTTGTATAAGCGAACTGGCGGGAGTAGCCTTCCTCCGGGAGGAAGGTGGCATTTTCGCAAGAAAATGACGGAAGGAGCACGCGAGACGAATCTTTTTTCGCTGACATAGAACGAGCAATTCCTGTTTATCCCGCAGGCTCCTTCCACCGCTAACGCGGTCCCCCTTCCTCTCGGAGGAAGGCTTTTCAACACCTCTGCAAACTCCCCGACAAATCAAAATTTGAATGATCAAAACCAACTCCAAACAACACAAAAAGCCATTTTGGATGGCAATTGATTGGTCGAGCGCACAGACAAAGGCTTTCCTTTTTGCCCCCTTGCAGGAAAAGTTTTTGCGGGGGTGTGAAAAAGAGTCTCGCATCGCACGGGACTCACCGTCGGGGATCTTGTTTGCACGAGTATCCCCCGAGATTCGCCCCGCCGCAGGCGGTTTTTTCAAAAAGCACCCCCACAAAACGCGCCCTTCCAATCGTATTCACAAAAAGAAAAGGGAGAGGAGCAAAGCTCCTCTCCCCGAAATTTTATCGAGTCAATTGGTTGAAGCGATATTCAATCAGCCTTCGGTCACCTGGCCGTTGTTGGTGCAATCGGTCTGCGTATCCGTGTCATACAGAGGATGCAGGCAGATGCCGTCTGCTGCAACGCTACCGGTGATGGTTGCGTTGTTGGTGCAGTTCTCAATCGCGGTTCCTGCGCCGCCGAAGGTCAAGACTGCCATACCTGCTGCATGAGCAGCGGTTGCAGAAGAGGTCTCGTCGGTCGTGCAGTTGATGATCTTTGCCTCGATGATGAAGCCACAGATGACGCCTGCAGCCGTGCTGCCGGTGTGCTCTGCATCGTAGTTACCGGTTTGAATGTTAACTGCGTTGATGTTCCGAAGCACCGATCCTGCGGAAACGTTGAACAGTGCGTCGTAATGTCCTGCGGCACCCGCTACGGCAGGATCGGCAGGAGGAGCATAGGAGGTTGCAACGGTGTTCTTGTAGTAGTCCTTGCCAATGTGGTCAGCCATGCTGATCTTTGCGTTCATGATCTTGAAGCCGTTACCGTCGAACTGACCGCCAAACAGATGGCGATCGCCGCTGGAGGCACCCATGTAGGAGCCGATGGGCATGAATTCCTTATTGTTCAGATCGATGTCTGCGGTCAGCTGGAAGTAGAGTCCTGCGAAGACCTTGCGAGCCTCTTCGGTTCTGCCGGAGAACTCGGAAGCTGCTGCGGCGTCCTCGACCATGCGAGACAGCCAAGCGAGGTGCTGTGCGTTCTCGATGAGGAAGGGGTTCTCCTTGGTTCCGAAGCCCTTGGTGGGAGCGGCATAGTCATCCATGCCCTGCCAAGGAGTTGCTTCCTGGTCGCCTGCTCCGCCGCTCTCGCCGAGATTGAAGTCGATCAGAACCGGCTTGTGGTCGGAGGAGGAGAGGATGGTCTCGGGGGAGAGGTTGCGGTAACGAACGGTATCCAATTCACCCTCGACGTTCTCCAATGCGTAGATGTGGTCGATCGAGCCCTTGTACGCGCTGTTAGATGCGTTGTCCGAAAGGCTTGCGGAGAAGCCGACAAATGCCCTCAGTTCGTTGTTCCAGGTGGGGTAGCCGTTGCAGGAGTTGTTGAATGCCGTGTCGCGGGTCAGCTCGCGGCAGTTGAGGAAGCCGTTGGCTCTCAGCTCATCGCAAGCACCCCACAGATATTCTCTCTTGGTTCCGTCGTGCCACTCGTATTCGGTCAGTGCTTTCTTGGGATTTGCCTTGTGATCCTCCAAGGATTCGGCATATCCGTCGCTGTGATTGCCGCTCTTGTCTGCCCAGTCAAAGTACCAGGGGTTGGTGTCACCCTGCGCCGAATATCCGGTTGCTTTGTATTCATAGTAGTCTGCCGAGTTGTAGTCACCGCCGAGAAGGATGGTCATGCCGAATTCTGCCTGATAAGCCTTCAGGAAGGGGATCAGCTTTTCAACCTGCTCCATGCGAAGGGCGTTGCCGAGGGGCGCGATCTTGGGGTCGACGTTGGAGTTGGATTCCAGGTGCGTGCAGCAAACGCTGTATTCGTCGCCCGTGGTCTTGTTGCGGAAGGAGGAGATGTTTCCGGACATCCATCTGTAGTCGGAATCGTCGTAGTATTTTCCTGCAAACTCACCCGTGTTGCGGCGCACTGCCTCATAGACACCGTCGCCGTCGGGGTCTGCGGTCTTGTAGTTTCCGTAAGAGCAATATCTGGAGGAGCCTTCGATCAGCTCGGTGGTGTTGGTGTTATAGAAGATCGGGTCTCCCATGTTGTTGACGGGTTCGCCGTTCTTGATCGGCTTTGCTTCAACGTAGCCGATCTCTGCCATCGCTTCGATGAATCCGCAGGCTCTCCAGCCTTCCTGGAACTCGTTGAAGCCGATGACGTCGGGCTGATATTCTGCGACCAGCGCCAGCTGATACTGATAGGAGGTCACGGAGTTGAACTGATGTCCCGCGCGCACCCACACATTCTGGAAGATGACGCGGTTGTCGGTCGTCTTCTTGCCGAGGATCTCGCGCTCGTAAACGCCTTCGCAGTTGTGAGAGTCGTCGAGGTTGATGGAGCCCGAAATAAACATACGCTTGGTCAGGCGGTTGGATGCCGCGATGTGACCGAACATATCGGCGGAGGTGACGATCAGGCGGTTGCCCTCAACCTCCATTGTATAGGAGCCTGCCGCCATCTCGGCATCCTCACGGATGACGATCTCATAGGCATCGGGATCGGTGCTTTCCTCACTTGCGAAGGGAAGCTTGATGTTGCGCATCGCATAGACCTGATATTGAAGTGCAACGGCGGGATAGACCGCAGCGCAGAGGGAATCCTCGGGATAGACGATCGAGTAAAGCGAGGTGTTGTCGGGAACTGCCTCCTCCTCCACGATCTGATGACCCGTGAAGAAGCCCTCGGCATCGTAGCGTACCGTCCAGGTGCGACCCTCTGCCGTCTCGTCACCCGCTGCTTTTTCGCTGAAGGGGGTGACGGAGTAGGTCACGGCACCCATGGTGGCAAGATCGATCGGGAGCGTCAGAGGAATGAGCTTGGCGGCGCCGAAGGATGCGGCGGAGTAGGTCACGGCCTTGCCGTTGACCATGCCGACTGCGGTGTCGAGATACTTGTCTGCGAGAATGGTGTAGGTCTCGGTCAGGTCCTCACCGTAGGAGGCGACGACCTTCACACCTGCCTTATAATAATCGGAAGCGTCAATGCCGATCAGGAAACGGAGTGCGTATTCGTTCGCAGTCTTGACGAGCGTCTCCTGAACGCCGACGTATTTGGGTGCGATCTTGTAATTCTCAAGGAGTTGGATGACGGAAAGGATGCTCTGATATTCTTCCTTTTCCGCGATGGCGGCTGCGGTGACGCCGTAGTCGCAGGTCGCGAACGCCTCGGTGGCGAGAACACCAAAGCCGTTGAAGATCTGTTCCTCACTCAATACGCCGCAGACAAGACCTGCCTGGATCGCTCCGTTTTGCACGTTGGTGAGCGGATTGAAGTCGGCTGCAAAGTTCTTTTGCGTGCCGTATTCGTCGTTTGTGTAGGTGATTCCGACAGAGTAGCAATGATTGAAGGCGCGATCACCGGCTCCGGCGGTGATTCTGACGTAGCCGGCAATACCGCCCAATGCGGAGAGCTGATTGTTTGCGCCCTCGTTTCCGTTGGCTACGTAAGCCACGTTGAAGCTGCGTTGGAGGTTGTAGCAATGAGAGTATATCATGCTGGCGCCTGCCGAATTGTTGTCATTTCCGATGATGCCGCCCACGGCTACGCGGTTATTGCCCGAGCCGGACATCTGCAGAGTGCTGGCACCCACCTTGGCGTTTGCTGCGTTGATGCAGTGCTCGATCGAGACGTAGGTGTTTGCCGCTTGAGCGGAGGGGGCGCCCATGATGCCGCCGACACCCGACCAACGGGTGAAGGTGTAGTGATCAAGCTTGCCCTTGTTGACACAGTAAGATACCGTCATATTATAGCCAAATCCGACGATACCGCCGGTTGCTTTGTCGGAGGCAACCGTTGCGGCGTTGACGCACTGGGTGACCGTTGCACTCATCTCGGGCATACCGAGGATACCGCCTGCAGCGTATGCTGCATATGCCGTGCAATCCTCGTCGGTGGTACAGCCCTTGATGGTCGCGTTGCCGTAGGTCGTACCCGCGATGACGCCCGCCACCGTCAGATTGAAGGCGCTGGATGCGGTTTTCTTGGTGTTGTTGAATTTTCCAACCTGAATATTGCAGGCATTGACGTTGGAGACCGACGCGCCTGCGGCAAGAACACCGAAGATACCGCCGGGACGGAAGCCTCTTTCCATGAAGGTTGTGTAGTCGAGAGAGCCGGCATTGGCATCTGCCAGAATGATGGCATTGGAGATCTTGTAATGTCTGCCGTCGTAATGGCCTGCGAAGGCATTTCGCTTGCTGTCGCTGCTGGACTGCGTGGAGCCGATCGGGGTGAATGCCTCACCGCCCAGATCAATGTCCGCGGTCTGGACGAAGTAAACGTCCTTGAAGACCTCGGAGGGGGAGAAGGTGGTGTCGAGAAGGTCGTTGGCTTCCTGGAAATTCTTCGTCATGTAGGAGAGCCAAGCGAGGTTTCCCTTGGTTGCGATGAGGAAGGGGGAGTCTTTTGTTCCCTTGCCCGCGGGAAGCTCGATCTCTTGCGAGGCCGTCGCGTCCGATGCCGCGAAGATGGGGAGAGATGCGAGGGTGCTGACGATCATCATGAGCGCCAACAAGAGGGATAGCAGTCGTGTCTTTTTCATGGTGAAACTCCTTTTTTATTTTTATTTTTTAAAATAATTCTAATTCCGGTTCTAAAATTTCGGGTTTTTAAGAACTTTAGTTCTTAAGGCTATGGATCGGAGCGGGGATCCGTCCGCCGCGCTTGATGAATTTTGCGGGGGAATAGGTGTTGAGATCCATGATGGGAGCCGTGCCGAGCAATCCGCCGAAGCTGACGCTCTCGCCAGCCTTTTTGCCATATGCGGGGATGAGGCGAACGGCGGTCGTTTTGGTGTTGACGACACCGATGGCGATCTCGTCGGCGATGATGCCGTCGATGACCTCCTCGGGTGTGTCTCCGGGAACGGCGATCATATCAAGACCGACCGAGCAGACGGCCGTCATGGCCTCGAGCTTTTCCAAGGTGAGAGCGCCTCTTTCCACGGCGGCGATCATGCCGGCGTCCTCGGAGACGGGAATGAACGCGCCCGAGAGTCCGCCCACGTGAGAGGATGCCATGACACCGCCCTTTTTGACGGCGTCGTTGAGCATGGCGAGCGCGGCGGTGGTTCCGTGCGCACCGCAGGACTCAAGACCCATTTCCTCAAGGATATAAGCCACCGAATCACCGACGGCGGGGGTGGGAGCCAGCGAGAGGTCGACGATGCCGAAGGGCGTGTCGAGACGCTTTGCCGCTTCGTTTGCCACCAGTTGACCGACGCGCGTGATCTTGAAGGCGGTTTTTTTGATGACGTCTGCCAATTCCGAGAGATTGCAGTCTCCCGCGCGGCGAATGGCGGATGCGACGACACCCGGGCCGCTGACGCCGACGTTGATGGCGGTTTCGGGCTCACCGATACCGCAGAACGCGCCTGCCATAAAGGGGTTATCCTCGGGGACGTTGGCAAACACCACAAGCTTTGCACAGGCAATCGAGTTTTCGTCACGTGTCAGATAGGCACAGCGCTTGATGGCGCTTCCCATCAGCGCGATGGCGTCCATGTTGATGCCTGCCTTGGTCGACGCGACGTTGACCGACGAGCAGACGTTCCGCGTTTGCGCCAGAGCCTCGGGAATGACGGAAATCATGTTTTTTGCGCCCTCGGTCATGCCCTTTTGCACGAGCGCCGAGTAGCCGCCGATGAAGTTGATCCCGAGCGTGTCCGCGGCACGCTGAAGCGTGTGCGCGATCTTGAGATAGCCGTCGGGAGTCGAGGCGCCGCCGATGAGGGAGACGGGGGTGACCGATACGCGCTTATTGACGATCGGAATGCCGTACATTTTTTCGATCTCGGCGCCGGTTTTCACCAGATGCTCGGCTTTTTTGGTGATTTTATCGTAGATCTTGTCGCAGAGGCGGTCGGTATCCTCGCTCACGCAGTCCCACAGGGAGATTCCCATGGTGATCGTGCGGATGTCGAGGCATTCCTCGCGGATCATATTGATGGTTTCGAGAATGTCCTGGGTATTGATCATTTCGGAACCTCCTCAGATGTGGTGCATCGTGTTGAAAATGTCCTCGTGCATCGCGTGGATCACCAGCCCGCGACTCTTTCCGAGTGCCTCGAGCGTGTCGACAAATTCTGAAAAGTCGACGGTCAGTTGATCGATGTCCGCGAGCATGATCATGGCGAAATATTCGCTCAAAACGCTCTGCGTGATGTCAAGAATATTCGCGCCGTGCTTGGCGCATTCGGTTGCGACGTCGGCGATGATACCGACCGTATCCTTTCCCGTGACGGTAATAACTGCTTTCATTTGGAAAATCCTTTCTGGGGTAAATTTGGTTAATCAAAAAAATTATACAACTTTCCGTTTCGCTTGTCAAGATATTTGTGGGAATCTATATATAAATTTTTTCGGCATACACAAAAAAGAAGGTGTTCGATCAAGGGGAGGCAGGCGCTTGCGGAGAGCGGATTTTGGTGTGCTTCGGTTGGTTCGGTGCGGGATCAGTCGTGCTTTTTTCGGCGCTCCTTTCGCAAAAACGTCATATAGTCAATATTAGAAAAGTAATTTGTCAAAAATGCAAATGTTTTATTGGCTTGGAAGTTGTATAATGATAATGCAGATATTTGTCCTGCGGTAAGATTGGTTACTATATTGTATATTAGGAATCCGCCGCAATCTTGACGTTGGAGGAGGTTTGAGAAAACAAAATTGAAATTGCTCGAATCAATGTTCAAAAACAAAAAACAAACAAAGGAGAAAAAGCAATGAAAAAGACAAGACTGTTGGCCCTGTTGTTGGCGATCATGATGATCGTCGGCACGCTCGCCATCATTCCCGTGACCGCAAGTGCGAATGTATGGGACGGCGAGACCATCACGCAGCCGGCAGGTGAGGGTACGAAGGAAAAGCCCTTCCTGATCGCAACTGCGGAAAACCTCGCGTGGGTTTCTTACATGACGAAGAACTTCACCGAGCTGAACGACGCAATCGACACGGGATTCATCTCCAGCGACGTGTTTGAGGGTATGTACTTCGTGCAGACCGCAGACATCGACCTCGGCGGACACGAATTTGACCCGATCGGCTTCACGCAGGCAGACGAAACGACGAAGAGAAACGCTTTTGCAGGTCACTACGACGGCAGAAGCTACAAGATCTCGAACGCCGTCATCAAGCCCGAGTCTCAGGTGAAGAAGACCGTTTACGGTGACTTCATGGAGGCCGGCTACCATCCCGGCGGAATCTTCGGCGTGATCGCCGCGGGCTCCACGATCTCCAACGTCAACGCTTGCAACATCAAGGTTGGCGAGATCAAGACCAACTCGATGCTCCGCAACAGAATCTATGCATTGACGGTTGCGGGTGTCATCGTCGGTTCGACCTATGGCAACGCAACCATCACCAACTGTACGACCGATGCGGCTTGTGAGGTCTACGGCTTCTACGCAGCCGGCGGTATTCTCGGTATGCCCGAGGACGGCGCCTACGTTTCGCAGTGTGTGAACAACGCAACGGTTTCCGGATGCGTTGCAACCGGCGGCATCGTCGGTCAGGGCTTCAACACCGACGTTTCCTATTCCATCAACAAGGGTAAGATCGCGCACTATTCGACCGACCGTTGGTCGAGTGCCGGCGGTATCATGGGTGTGGCGCTGAGTGTCAGCGACAACAAGTCCTGCTCGATCACCTATTGTATCAACGAGGGAGAGATCTCCGCGACCTGCTTGCAGGAGGGCGGCTCCGGCACCAACCGTGTGGCACTGGGCGGTATGCTCGGTCACGACGGCTCTGCTGCAAACACGGATATGAAGTATGCATACTGCTACAATATGCAGAAGCACTTCAATGTCAAGTATCTCGACAACGGCAACAGCGGAGCAACGCACCTTGCAATGTGCGGCGGTATCGTGGGTAACACCAAGGATAACGCAAACGGAAGCGGACTCCATAGCTTCAACTACTGCTACAGTGTGGCAGGTGATTATACTTACGACTGGACCGCAATCTCCGCAGAGACCGTTCTCGGCGGAAACGGCGCACCTCATTCCGACAAGACCAAGCTCTTCGCATTCGATTGGAACGAGCAGGCGGGAACGGGCGCACAGAGCTCTGAGCCCTACGCAGGTATCGTTGGCTCGGAAATCTCCCGTGCACAGATCACCGCAGGTCTGGGCGATCCCGCAACGGTGTTCGCAACCTGTGAGTATGGTGTTCGCGCAGACGACCTGAAGGCACATGCCGAATATCAGGCGATCGTGAACACGGCTATCGAAAACGCAGCACTCTCCGCAGCTCCCAAGTACGTGGGCGTTCAGGAGACGATTGACAAGAGCGCAGGCAACTATGAGCTTCGCTTCGTTCTCGCAACCAATCACACCGACTATTACAAGGCAGGTGTTGAGGTGGTCGCTTCCTACGGCGAAGGCCAGATGAAGACCTTCGTTCTGACTGCAGACAAGTATCACGACACGCTCAGCGGCAAGAAGGCGGACGGCAAGGGTGTGAACTACACCGCAGCCTCCTTCGGTGGCGAGAAGCTCATGGCACTCAAGCTTCCGATCGATCTTGCAGCTTATGGTGCAGTTACCTATTCCGTCACTCCTTATTTCGTCGCAGTCGAGGGTGACGACACGGCTTACGGTCGTACCTGGACTGTCAACTATGCAGCTGACGGCAGCTTCGTCAATCAGAACATCGTGGAGCCCGCTCCCGAGGATGACGACACCGCACTCTATACCATCGTTTATCCCTCCGATTCTGTGATGGCACCCGCATATACGGTTGTCGCACTGCAGTATCACATTCTCACCAAGCGCGGCATCAAGATGCCTCTCGCAACCGAGAGAAGCACCGATCCCGATGCTTATGAGATCGTCATCGTTGAGGACGATACCATGGAGACCGGTGCGTTCAGCACCGCCGTTGAGGGCAACAGCCTGGTCGTGAAGGCGGGCGACACCTTTGGTTACATCGCCGCTTCTCACCGCCTGGTGAAGCAGCTCTTCTCCAACGGACGCATCAAGCTCAGCGACTCTTGCAACACCACCGGCGTTTACGAGCGCGAGATGATTTCCGAAAAGAACGGTGAGACCCGCGTGATCTTCCAGAACGTATGGTTCCGTGCCGATGCGGATAGCCCCGAGTTCAACTCGATCACCGGTTACCAATATCAGTTGGCACTTGTTGCCCTCTATCAGCCCGACGTCATCGGCTTCAATGAGTTCCTTTATGGTTGGAGAGAAGGCGACTTTATCGACGCAATGGCAGAGATCGGCTACGTTGAGGCAAAGCCGATCGTGAATGGCGAGGAGATCGACAACCACGGAGACCCGATTTTCTACAACACCAACACCACCGAGCTCGTTGAAAATTCCGCAAGATTCCTTTCTTACGGTTCTTACGTATCGGCTGATACCGACGGTGACGGCATTCGTGAGGCTGTCAGACGCAACACCGGTGAGTTTGCAGGAAAATACTATGACGATTCCGATAGCAGAGGGCTTGCCGCAACCGTGGCAACCTTCAAGGATAAGGCTTCCCAGAAGGAATACAGCGTATGCTGCACGCACTTGGAATCCAATTCCTGTGTGGATCCGCAGATCGCTCCCCTGGGTAATGCCCTGCGTCTGGAGCAGGTCGAAAAGCTGATCCCCTTCCTCAAGGCATATCAGGCAGAATTCGGCAACCTCATTCTTGTCGGCGGTGACTACAACTCCGCAGACTCCTATGACTACAAGACCGGCGGCTACTCTGCAAAGGGCGACACCAATCCCTGGTACTTTGACTGGGCGGATAAGCGCAACAACCACAGCGGCGGATATGCCGAATCCATGGAGGATCACAAGGCAAATCCCGGCAAGGCGCTGACCACCTACACCTACACCCATCTGGACGGCACCACGGAAGAGATGCCCTACCTGTGGGGTGCTTGCGATGAGCTGAGAGCCAATGGCTTCCTCAACTGCCGCGAGCTGACCCGCGACACGGCATTCAACAACTCCTGCAACGGCTATCCCACCTGGAATGCTGAGCTGAGAGCATACGTCGGCTTCAGCGCAGGTCTGACCGACAGCTCGGCAAGCGATGCTTACTCGGGCTCGATCGACCACATCTACGCACTCGAGTCTGTCGAGGGCGAGCTTGAGACGCTGCGTTACCGCAACCTCTCGATCGAATCCATCCTCTCCTCCTCCGACCACAAGCCGGTTCTGATCGACTTCAATCTCGGCGAGGGCGGCGGAGCAGGCGATCAGGAGCCTGTTCAGGCATGGCAGGGCATGGATGACTATGCCGCTCCCACCAAGGGCTTTGGAACCAAGGATAACCCCTTCCGCATCGAGAACGCACAGCACCTCGCTTGGCTGTCTCGCATGGTCGAGGACGCAGCAGCAGCCTCCGCCTTCTCCGGCAGAACCGAAGAGGCTCGCAAGGTCTTCGCAGGACTCTACTTCCAGCTGACCGCAGACATCGATCTGAACAACAAGGAATTCATGCCCATCGGCTCCTACATGGGTGCCTCCGGCGGTGAACGCCAT
>JAZSJS010000028.1:0-16043 GCA_045534435.1 Eubacteriales bacterium | reverse complement strand
TCTGGCACCCCTTATGAATCAATGCTTGTGTCATTTGACAAGTTCTTTGGAAATGATGAAGAATATATCATGATCAAGAAAAATGCACTTGCGTAATCCCCCGTCTCGCCTCGCCTCGCGCGGGGCTTTTCTTTGCTTTCTGCATATCAAAAAGCCACCACGAAAACCGTGGTGGCTAATTTCATTTTACCGCTAATTTTGCAGACGCTCTTGACGGACGTTTTTTTTTATGATAAAATAATAAAGATAATACCGAATGAAGCTGTGTGCGTTTTAAAAAGGAGTTTGGATATGACAAAAGAAACGGCGAAAAAAATTCGCTTGATATACGGCTGGGTGTTGTCCGCACTGTTGGTCTGCACGGGTGTCTGCCTGATCGTGGCATGCCTGTCGATCTACCGCAGCGGAGATATGCCCTTCACGCGTGAGAGCATCGGCGTGTGGTTTTCAAAAATTGCCGTACCCGTATGGCTGACGGTTGCCGCGGTGATCGGAGGAGGGATTCTTTCGATCGTGCTGCCCTTGGACGAGCCACGTCTGCGCGGTATCCGTGACGGACGCACGCAGCTGAGGAAATTGGAGATGCGGGTCGATCATGCCAAATGTGATGCACCGTGTGCGGAGGGGCGACGTCGGGAGCAGAAATACCGTCGCGTGCTTTTGATCGCTGCGGTTCTGCTGCTTGCGGTTTCCTCTCTTCCCCTGGTGCTGCATCTGTTCGCGCCCGACAGCTTTACTCCCGCGCTCAACGAGAGTGTTCTCAAAACGACTGTCATGGCGCTTCCGCTTCTGTTTTCCGCAGGTGTCGGTCTTTTCGGTTATTCTTTTCTGGGCGCCAAGAGCATCGAGCGTGAGATCGCGCTTCTCAAATCCGCCATGGCAGCGGGTGCTTTGCGCAAGCCCGATGCGGAGTCGGTCAAGAACGTCAAGAATTCCGCTCGCGCGGTTTGGATTTTGCGTTTTGTGATCCTCGGTGCGGCGCTCCTTCTGACCGTGCTGGGTATCTTGAACGGCGGTATGCGCGATACGCTGGGAAAAGCCATCAAAATTTGTACCGAATGTATAGGATTGGGTTGATATGAAACACGAAAACAAAGAAACGAAACAGAGGGGCGGCCGTCTGCGTGCGCTGATTCCCACCAAGCGCAGACTCATCCAGCTTTATGCGGCTCTGCTTTTTAACGCCAATCTCAAGGGCTTTGCGAACGGATATATCTACCGTGGCCCGCTCAAAAACATCTGCACTCCCGGACTCAACTGCTATTCCTGTCCCGGCGCGTCGGGAGCCTGTCCGCTCGGATCGCTTCAAAACGCCTTGGCGGGAAGCAACAAGCGCGCGCCGTACTATCTGTTCGGCATCATTCTGCTCTACGGTATTCTTCTCGGACGCTGGATCTGCGGATTCCTTTGTCCGTTCGGTCTGATTCAGGATCTGTTACATAAGATCAAGACCCCCAAGCTTCGGAAGAATCGCTTCACGCGTGTGCTTTCCTATCTCAAATATGTGATCCTGGTGCTCTTCGTCTTCTATATTCCCCTGGTCTACGTTTGGGGAAAGAATCCCGCCATCCTCCCCGCATTTTGCAAATATATCTGCCCCGCGGGAACGCTGGAGGGCGCGGTCGGACTGCTTTCCAACAAGGGAAATTCCGAGCTTTTGTCGATGCTCGGCCCGCTCTTCACCTGGAAATTTGTCCTGATGGTCGGCATTTTGGTGGCGGCGGTCTTTATTTACCGCTTCTTCTGTCGCTTCATCTGTCCCTTGGGTGCGCTCTACGGTCTGTTTAACCGAATTGCCATCTGCGGAATCAAGCTCGACAAGCCGAAATGCACCGACTGCGGACTTTGCGTTGCCAAATGTAAGATGGATATTCGCCGCGTGGGCGACCATGAATGCATCAACTGTGGCGAATGTATCTCGGTTTGCCCCACGCAAGCCATCACGTGGCGCGGCTCGAAATTCTTCCTGCCTCCCAACGAGATCGGTGAGAGCGAGGAGGCGCGCGAGGCGATCGCCGTGCGTAACGAAAAGATTAAAAAGCGCAACCGTCTGATCGGAATCGGCGTCACCGCCGTCATGCTGGCGGTTCTTGCGGGAGCGTTGATTTATTATAACGTGATCGACAAGGCGCCTGTTCCCGAAGCACCTCCGAGCGAGGTTGAGACCGTCGATCCGAACGCACCGAGCGGACAGGAGCCCGAGGGGCCGAAGCCCGGCAACGGCATCGGAAATCTTTGCTACGGTGCGGATATTACGCTTGTGAATGCCGAGGGCAGCTTCAACGTGCAAGGCAACGGCGGCAAGGTGACGGTGCTGAATTTCTGGTATCTCGGATGCCAGCCCTGCAAGGAGGAGATGCCGCACTTTGACGAGATCGCAAAGGAATATCCCGACAGCGTTTCCGTGGTCGCGATCTGTGCTTATTTCGACGCGGAGGACACACCCGCCTTTGTCGAGGAGAACTACTCGGATTACAGCATCCTCTTCGGCATCGACCTGCCCAACGAGGCCTATTACAGTCGGATGGGCGGTAAGGATACCTATCCCATGACCGTTGTCGTTGACGAAAACGGCGTGATCATTGAAAAATTCTACAAGCCCGTATCCTATGAAACGCTCAAGGCGGTCATTGATACCGCTCTGGCGGATTGATAAAACAGGAATTTTTGAGGGGGAGCTTTTGAAGAAAGCTCCCCCCTTTTTTTCGCAAAGTTCAAAAATCGTTGCCGGACAGCATCCGAACGGCTTGCGGAGCACAGGCGTCGGCGTGCAAGCAAAGCGAGATCAGCGTCCCGTCAACGCGGTATTCGGCGAAGCGAATGCCGTGGGCCGACTCCGCGCTCGCGGTATCCGCTCGCGAAAGATCGGCAAGCCCCGTGCCGATCCATTTCATCAACGCCTCCTTGCGTGTCCAAATGCGCAAAAAGCACTCCACGCTCGGGTCTGCCGCAAACAATGCCTTCTCCGCATCGGAGTACCACCTCGCGACCAAGCGCTCGATCCGATCGCGTGACAGACGCGACAGATCCTCGGCATCCAAGCCCACACGGCATCGCCGCGCGCCGTCGGTTGAAGTCTCCACCGCGCAAAACGCGTACGCATCGGTGTGGGTAATATTGAAATCACAAGGCGCGCCGACAAGGCTCGGTCTGCCCTTGTCGTCGTAGATCAGCTCTCCGCGCACCCCCGATGCTTGCAGAAGCAAAAGCCCCGCAAGGCTTGCACGCGCCGCGCGCTCGTTGTGTATCTCTCCGTGCCGCAGACGGTGGGCGGAAAGGAATTTTTCATTCATGAGAGAAGTCAGCTCGGATACGGGCGGAAGCCCGTCCAACGCCACTCCCAAAATCTCGATCATGCCGCAAATCCCCTCCTTTCGGTGCGTCGTTGTGGTCGTTGTATACATTCTATCATATTTTTTCGCGTTTGAAAAGGTATTTTTCTTGATTTTTCGGCTTTTTTGCAAAAAACGGTTGACAAGAAAAGGAAAAAGAATTATAATAGAATTAGAATTATTCTTCTTATCGGAGGATCGAATCATGACCAAGCAAAGAGAGCTGATTCTGAGCATTTTGAAGCAATCCGACCGTCACCTGACGGCAGACGAGATCTTTTTCCTTGCCAAGCTGAAAATGCCGAGCATCGCCATGGCAACCATCTACAACAACCTCAACGCCATGAACGAGGCGGGTCTGATCAACCGTCTGCACATCGACGGCGTTGCCGATTGCTTTGACAAGATCACCGAGCCTCACGACCATCTGCTCTGCGACCGCTGCGGAAAGATCACCGACATCCGTCTTCCCGCACTCTCCGGCGACCTGGAGCGCGCGCTCGGCACCGTGATCGAGGACTATGAGCTGACCGTGCATTACGTCTGCCCCGATTGCCGCCGCAACGCGAAAAGAAGATAACAGACACGCAGCGGCGCTTTTTTCCTCAAAAAAGAGAAAAGCCCTTGACAAGCATGCGGGAATATGCTATAATCTATTCATAAAATAACGGTGACCGTTACATACCACCGCAAAAACGAAAGAGAACGAGCATGGATAGCGACAGTAGCGACGAGGATACCCCTCGATCGATTTCGCAAGTGAATAAAGAGAAGCATACCTAACCGCCGGACGGGGTAGGTATGCTTTTTGCGTTTTCTTTTGAAAAAAGGAGTGAAAAAAGAGAAAAAATGAATGTTCTGCCATATGTGATCGCCATGATCGGATGCCTGATCCTTTCCGCGTTTTTTTCCGCGACCGAAACGGCGTTTCTGTCGATCAACAAAGCACGTCTCAAATCCCTTGCCGAAAAAGGAAGCAAGCGAGCCAAGCGTGCGCTCTCCCTTTCCGATCAGCACGACAAGCTGATCTCCACCGTTCTCATTTGCAACAACCTCGTCAACATCGCGATTGCCACCTTGGGAACGGTCATGTTCATCTCGCTGCTGGGCAACGTCGGTGCGGCGGTTGCCACGGCAGTCGTGACGGTCGCAGTGCTGCTCTTCGGTGAGATCACGCCGAAGAATCTCGCCAAGGATCGCCCCGACCAATTCGCCATGATTTCCGCGCCGATCATCCGCGCGCTGATCGTCCTTCTCACGCCCCTCAATTTCCTCTTCTCGCTTTGGAAAAAAATGCTCTCCAAGCTCTTCTTCCGCAAGTCGGAGGAGGACACCAGAATGTCTCAGGAGGAGCTTTTGATGCTGGTGGACGAGGTTGAGCAGGAGGGTAACATCGACGAGGACGAGAGCAGCCTTTTGCGCAACGTCATTGAATTCACCGACCTCAAGGCGGAGGAGATTCTGACCAACCGCGCAAAGCTGGAGGGCTTCCCCGCAGACACCTCCAAGGAGGAAATCGCCAAGCTCTTCTCCGAAACCAAATTTTCGAGGCTGCTCGTCTATGAGGAGGACCTCGACCACATCGTCGGCGTGCTTCATCAAAAGGATTTTTACACCGACAACGGCATCACCGAGCAAGAGCTCGCGGACCTGATCACGCCGCCTCTCTTCATCCCGCAGAGCACCAAGATCAGTGACCTGCTCAAGCTTCTGCAAACCAATCAGTCTCACATCGCTGTGGTCGTGGACGAATACGGCGAAACGCTCGGAATCGTCACCATGGAGGACATTCTCGAGGAGCTGGTGGGCGAGATCTGGGACGAGCACGACGAGGTCGTGGAAAGCTTCACCGAGATCTGCGAAAATGCCTACCGCGTCAGCTGTGACGTCTCTTTGGACGAATTCAAGGAATATTTTGACGTTGAGATCGAATCGGGTAGCAGCACACTCAACGGCTGGATCACCGAGCAGCTCGCCAAGCTTGCCGAGCCCGGCGACGCATTCAGCTACGGAAAGCTGTCTGTCACCGTCGTGGCAGTCGAATCGCACCGCGCAAAATCCGCCAACATCGTCGTCACCCCCGAGGAAAACCTCGCGGAAACAGAAGAGGACGAGGATTGAAAACCCAAAAAGGACAGAGAACGGAAAGTGTGATGTTCTTAACGGAGAAAACACAATATTATAAATTTGCTCCGCAACAATCAAAAAATAACTCCCGACAGAAAGTCTGTCGGGAGTTATTTTATTTTCCTTCTCTGTTAATCTTTTGAATACTATCTTGTTTTACAACCTCTCGCAATTCTTTTGTCCAATCGGACCATTCTGAATTCTTTTGACCGTATGTAAGATTTTCCTCATATTCTCTCGGAAGCCAAGTTGAAATATCCGCCTCGTTATGGGAAATCAACGCTTCAATATTATCAAGGGCTTTATACAGCTTCGCTTCGTCAGTTCGCATTTCTTTCATCTCAGAAAAAAGAAGATTTAGTTCATCTCCTGTATTAGACGGCAATAAGGAAATCAATTTTTCAATCGCTAATTCTTCCTCTACTTCATCATTTTGGCTCTTTAAAAATGCAGGAACATCTCCCGTAATGGCTTCTCCAAAGTCATGAATCAAACACATCTTTATGACTTTATTTATATCCACATTAGGATATTCATCGGCACAAAGCATAGCCATTACGGCCAGTCTCCATGAATGCTCGGCAACAGACTCCTGTCGGCCACTTGATGTCCAAGAATGACGAGTATTACATTTCAACTTCTCAACAGCATTTAAAAACTCAATATACTTTTTGCAATCCATTTTTTCCTCTTTTGCGCTAGTTTCGCCTTTGTATTACAAATGCATCGGGCAAAGCCCATACCCCTACGGTTGCGCGTCCTAAGCCTCCCTCCGGGAGGAAGCTGTCACCAAAGGTGACTGAGGGAGAGCGCGTTACAATAAAGCTTATCAAAACCTCAAAGTTACGCAGGCTCCTTCCGTCACGGCTACGCCGTGCCACCTCCCTCTCGGAGGGAGGCTTTTCGTTAGCCTCATTATAACACAGATCGGCAGAGAAAACAAGTTCTTTGCCGAAATTTTGTGCTTACAAATTCTCCGTTAAGAGTATCACGCCAAAGGTTCTCTGTCCTTTTGTTTTCACTTTATTTGTGTTTTTTTGATCAGCGACTCGGCGGCCTGCAAAAGCGCCTCGCGGTCATTCTCCAATTCTCCCTCGATCACGGCATCGAGAAGCTCCGATAAAAGGCTTCCGATCTCTTTGCCGGCGGGAACACCGAGCGCGATCAGATCGTCTCCCTTGATGCGCAGCGTCTTGAGCGAAAGACAGGTGTCGGCGGCAAGAAGCGCCTCCATGATCGCGGGGATCCGCTCCAGCTCGGGAGGCGGCGCGGCATACTCCGGCGCGTGCGCCAACCGGTCACAGCGCTTGATCTCCATCAGCCGCAGAATATTTTCCTTCGACATCCGACGCATCAGACGCTTGACCGCACGCTCCTCTGCGGCGATCGGAATATCGTGACGCGCGACCAGCGTCGTGACGTCACTCAGCGTGGCATTATCAAAGCGCAAGCGACGCAGGATCCGCTCGGTCAGCTCGACTCCCGCCGCGGCGTGACCCGAAAAATGACCGCCGGCTTCGTCCTCGGTGTAGGTCAACGGCTTGCCCACGTCGTGAAGCAGGATCGACAGACGTGTGATCGGATCGTCGGTTTGGCAGAACGAAAGCGCCTCGAGCGAATGCTCAAACACGTCAAGATGATGATATTTTGAATTTTGCGCAAAGCCAACACAGGCCTCAAGCTCGGGAAGAAATTGGGCGATCACGTCGTGATAGTCTCGCAAGATCCGCACGGCACCCGCCCCCGCGATCAGCTTGCAAAATTCCTCGCGGATTCGCTCCGCGGCAATGTTTTTGAGCAGCTCGCGACAGGAATGCACCGCCTCCGCGGTTTCCGGGGCAATCTCAAAATCAAGCACCGACGCAAATCGAATGGCGCGCAGAATGCGCAAGCCGTCCTCGCCGAATCGCGTTTCGGCATCTCCCACGCAACGGATGAGACGGCGCGAAAGATCTCCCTGTCCGTCAAAAAGATCGACCAGGCCGCGTCCGTCGCGGTATGCCATTGCATTGACTGTAAAATCCCGTCGCGACAGATCGTCCTCCACCCGCTCCGAGAAGGTCACCTTGACGGGATGGCGATTGTCGGCATATTCCCCATCGTTGCGAAAGGTGGTGATTTCAAGAGGCATCCCCTCCAGGATGACCGTCAGTGTCCCGTGCCGGATGCCGGTTTCCACGGTGCGACAGTCGAAAAACACGGCGGCGGTCTCGTCGGGGCGTGCCGAGGTCGTGACGTCCCAATCGTTTGGAGCTCTTCCGAGCAGCGTGTCGCGCACGCATCCGCCGACTGCGTAGGCCTCAAAGCCCGCCTTCTCCAAGCGCGCGATCGCCTTTGATACCGCGCATGGCATCTCGATCCTCACACCTCTCACCTCCCCGTTTTCTTTGTCATGGATCTGTTTCCGTTTATGAAGTTCCGAATATTCGTCTGCCGTACGGCCTGAGCGCGAACAGCAGGATCATTCCGCAGACGTATGCCGAAAGCACCTCGCCAATGCCAACCGTTGTCATCAGATATGGAAGGCCGTCCTCAAAGCGATAGCCGTATGCCAGCACAAGGGGCACGATCACCGTGTTGGAGATCACCGTGGGCAACGGCACCAGCCACGGAAAGCGACGCAGCGCATAAGCGCCAAGTGCCCCCAGAAGCGTGGCAAGCGTTCCAAACACCACGTCCTGCCAAATGCAGCCCGTGATGAGATTGGAGATCAGGCAACCGATCGTCAGCCCCGGCAGTGCCGCCGATGTAAAAAACGGAAGCACGCACAGTGCCTCCGAAAGTCTGAGCTGGATCGCACCGTTTGCAAGACCGAGGGCGCCGACCGCACAGGTCAGCACCGTGTATAGGGCGGCAATCAACCCCGCCTGCGTCACGTACAAAATCCTTGCCCTCTGACGGGCTTCCCGCTGTTTGAACATTCTTTTTTCTCCTTAGTTTTGTTTTTCGTGAGGATGGTTCCGAACTCACGGCAACTCTTTTTCGAGTCGCTATTGCTTATTATACCACAAAATCAGTCTCCCGTCAAGAGCCACGACGGGAATGTTTTTGGAAGGCTTCTTAAAATCCCGCCTGCGAGTATTTTTTTGCGGGGGCTTCTTGACAGAAGCCCCCGCAAAAAAACAATCAAATCAGATCTGCAATTTCATTATAAAGATAAAGCGAGCCGAGGCAGATCAGCGGACGCTCTTCGTCCTTGGCGGTACGCTTGGCAAGCGATACCGCGTCGGCGCAATCCGCGCAAGCGGTCGCTCTCACGCCGTGCTCCTCAAACTCCGCCGCCAGCGCGTCGGCTGCCATCGCGCGAGGATTGCTCGGCTTGACCGTAAAGACGCAGTGTGCGACCTCGCAAAGCCGCGTCACCATCTCGCCGTGTGCCTTGTCCTCCATGACACCCATGAGAAGCACGACCCTTTGCGAAGGGAAATACCGCTTGATGCTCTCCACGGCACCGGCGATTCCCTGCGGATTGTGTCCGCCGTCGCAGATCACCACGGGGTCACGGCGCATCAGCTCAAAGCGTGCGGGCCACCGAACGCGCAAAAGTCCCTCCCGGATCGCATCCTCGCTCACGGTCAAGCCCTCGTCGCGAAGGATCTCCAGGGCGGTGAGCACGGTCGCGGCATTTTGCGGCTGCCATACACCGAGCAAGGACAGGCGAAGATCGCGAAGCTCCTTGAAATCAAGCAGCGTTCCCTCCAGAGAAGTCTCTTTCATGCAATATGAAGCCGGATCGACGCGATCAAAGCGCGCTCCCTTTTCTTCCGCGATCCTTTTCACAGTGCGAAGCGCAGCGCCGTCCTCCCCTCCGAACAGACAGGGACGTCCCGCCTTGACGATCCCCGCCTTTTCTGCGGCGATCTCCTCAAGTGTGTTGCCCAAAAGAGCGGTATGGTCAAAATCAATTCCGGTGATGATCGAAAGCAGCGGCGAAGCGATCACGTTGGTGGAGTCGAGCCGTCCACCCAAGCCAACCTCGAGAATGACCACGTCGCATCCTTCCCGACGAAAATGCTCAAAGGCGATGGCGGTGATCAGCTCAAATTCGGTCGGCTTATCGGTCATCGCGTCGGCGATCGGACGCACAAGCTCGGTCAGCTCGATCAGGGCTCTGTCCTCAATCGGCTTGCCATCCACCACGATCCGCTCGTTGAAGCGGCGGATATAGGGCGAGGTATAGAGCCCCACGCGACGTCCGGAGGCACGCAGGATCGAATCCAGCATAGAGCAAACGCTGCCCTTGCCGTTGGTGCCGCCGACGTGAATCACCGTCAGCTCGCGCTCGGGATGTCCGAGCCCCTCGCAAAGCGCGCTGATGCGCTCAAGCCCCGGCTTGCAGAAGCTCCAATTGATGTTGTGAATGTAGTCAAGTGTTTCGCGGTAAGTCATAGAGTCTCCTTAAATGTTTCCAATCAGACGTTGAATGCTCCTTCTGCGCAGCAGAAGACAGAGAAGAAGGATCTCGACAGAAGAGATCACAAGATAGATCGGAATGCGCCAAAGCACGAGCACGCCGTAATACTGATACAGTCCAAACGATTTGACAACGACCGATCCGACCAGATGCGCGACGGATGCAGACAGGACCACGCGCGCGGTCTCGTGGCGAAAACGCAGGCGCGAAACCAATCCCGATACCATTCCGACAAGAAAGGCACCCGCCGTCACGATCAGATTGGGCGGATAGACCTGATTGGACAGCAAATAGCTGATCAGATCCGAGGCGATCCCCACAAGCCCTCCCACAAGAGGTCCAAACAGGATCCCCGAAAGGATGATGGGCAGATTTTCAAACGTAATGCGAAACAGACCGTTTCCGAAATTGAGAAAATTTTTGCAAAAGATCCCGATGATCACACTGACCGCCGTCAGCATGGCGGCAACGGTGAGAGATCGGAGACTTTGGAAAACGGATGTCTTTTTTTTCATAAAAAATTCCTCCTTTTTCCACCCATAGGCAAAAGAAGGAGGATATGATGATCCTGATCAACCCTATGAAGCGGGATGCAAAGCACGAACCGCAAGAATCCGCAGGATTCTTTTCGTCCGCCCGACAACTCCCCGTTCAGGCGGCACTGAGGGATTTCTCCCAACGCCCATGCTTTTACTCTTCATGATAAATGATGTCCCGCGCGAGGCGGGATGCGTATTTACAGATATTATTATACAAGATTCCCTTTGAAATGTCAAGAAAAAAATGGAATGCAAAAAAAGTTTTTTGCAGACCCTTGCCGATCGGAGAGGGAGATTTTTTCGGTTTGTTGATATTGGGTTCACATTTTTATTGTATGATGATAGCAGAAAAGCCCACCGAAAGGGCTGTGACAGAAAGGAAGATGACAATGTTTCGCATTTTGGTCGTGGAGGATGACAAAAACGTTCGCCGCCTGATGACGGCGGTGCTGACGCGCTATGGCTACGAGCCAATCACGGCGTGCAACGGAGAGGACGCGCTGGAGGTGCTTGATCACAAGCACGTCGACCTGATCGTGCTCGACGTCATGATGCCTCGCATGGACGGCTATGAATTCACCAACACGCTTCGCATGGCGGGATCCACCATCCCGATCCTGATGGTGACCGCGCGAGAGACGCAATCGGATAAAAAGCGCGGCTTCATCGCGGGTGCGGACGATTATATGGTCAAGCCCGTCGATGAGGAGGAAATGATCCTGCGCATCGCCGCCCTGCTGCGTCGCTCGCAGATCGCGGGGGAACGGAAATTGACGGTGGGAGAAACCACCTTTCTCTACGATTCCTTCTCGGTCAAAACCCCCGACGGCATGCTCGAGCTGCCGCAAAAGGAATTTCTGCTGGCATACAAGCTGCTCTCCTACCCAAACAAGATCTACACCCGCCGTCAGCTCATGGATGAGATCTGGGATATGGACAGCGAGAGCGACGAGCGAACCGTCGACGTGCACGTCAGCCGCGTGCGCGATCGCTTCCGCAACAACACCGATTTTGAGATCGTGACCGTGCGCGGTCTCGGCTATAAGGCGGTATTGAAAAAATGAAACCGAATCAACACCCCACTCCGGCCCCCATGCCTCAGGAGGAGCTGAAGATCCGACACACGCTGCGCTGGAGGCTGACGATCTTCGTCTTTTGCATCATGATGCTGTCGGGTATTTTGACCTTTTCGGTCTATATCTGCATCCTGATGCTCTTCCGGAACTCGCCCGCCATCCTCATTCTGACCGTCAATCCGCTCTTCTTTTGCATGATCCTGCTCCTGATCAGTTCACTCTTCGGCACGGCGCTCGCGGCGTTTTTGGGAAAATATTTTCTCCGCCCGATCAAGCAGCTCTCCGACGCCACGCGCGAGGTCAAGCGCGGAAATTTCCGCGTGCGTGTGAACGACGATAGCTTTCAACACGTATCGGAAATGGGTGAATTGGTGAAAAATTTCAACGAAATGGTGCGCGAGCTCGACGGCATCGAGCTCTTCCGAAATGATTTCATCAACAATTTCTCCCACGAATTCAAAACGCCGATCGTCTCGATCCGCGGCTTTGCGCGCGAGCTGCAAAGAGGCAATCTTGATGAGGCGCAAAGGCAGGAATATGCCAAGATCATCGCGGAGGAATCCGACCGCCTCGCGCAGCTTTCCACCAACGTTCTCGAGCTTTCCAAGCTTGAAAATCAGCAGATCGTCATCAACAAAAGCGAATTTTTTCTGGACGAGCAGCTGCGTCAATGCATCCTTCTGCGCGAAAAGGAATGGTCCGAGAAAAATCTCGACATTCTTCCCGAGCTCGACTCGGTACGCTTCTTCGGCAACGAGGAGATCCTGGCGCACATCTGGACCAATCTGATCGGCAATGCCATCAAATTCACACCCGAGGGCGGCTCGGTGAGGATCTCCCTCTCCCAAAGCGACAGCCACGTGACCGTCGAGATCGCGGATACGGGTGTCGGTATGAGCGACGAGGTCAAGCAACACATCTTCGAAAAGTTCTATCAAGGTGACGCTTCGCATCACCGCGACGGCTACGGCATCGGCCTGACCATGGCGGCTCGCGCCGCCGCCCTCTGCGGCGGAAGCGTCTCGGTCGAAAGCAAGCTCGGCGAGGGCAGCACCTTCACCGTCGTTCTGCCGAAGAGAAAATAACTTTTTTCACAAATTGATTCACAGTACCGGGATCCGTTCTCGGTACTGCTTTTTTACAAAAGAAAAGCAAAGGCAATATATCGAGCAGATTGCCTTTGCTTTCAAAAAAACTCTCTTTGTCAAAAGGAGCGTTTTTCCGGGATCACCGGATAGAGTTATACAACATCGTGGGATTGACGGATGAATTTCAAGACCTCGTTGGCAGGGATCGCAAAATTCATTCCCTCTGCCTCCGTGATGCCGGAAACAATCGTTCCGATTACAAGACCCTTTTCATTGAACATCGGTCCACCGGAATTTCCGGGGTTCACGGCGCAATCTGTCATCAAAACAACATGATTGCCAAGCCTTCTCGCCTTATCGGAAACAATACCGCCGGTAATACAGGTTCCAAAGCCCAGAGAATTTCCAATGACAAAAATCTTCTCTCCGTTGCGGACATTTTCATAGTTCTCAAAGCTCAGGGGTTTTGCTTTTTGGGGAACGCGCGCAAGCTTGATCAATGCCAAATCAATACCGTCTCCGGAGCCGTGCTTTTGATCTCCAAGCCGAACAACGTCCGCACTTACGTTTTCACCGCAAATTTTCACGGCTACTTTTTTGCAGGACTGACCGTTCTGATCAGTAACCACGTGGGTATTTGTGATTGCCAAGCCGTCTTTTGCGATCAAAAATCCGGAACCGGAATGTTTGCATTTTCCATCACTCCAGGTGATTTCAAGCACACCCTTGATGTTTGCATCAAAAACGTCCGCTCCATGATCTGCTTGTTTCTCAACAACAATTGAGGCAGAAGTGGCTTGGGATGTATGTTCCTTCATTTTGTATTTTTCCAATTCTTCTTTGGAATCAAATTTCGTACTGCAGTTGGGGCACAAAAAAGCCGTTCCTTCTGCTTTCAATAATCCCCCGCAAAAAGGACAAAGCGCTATCATATTTTGCGGCCTCCCGATTATTTAATGTTGTGGGCACCGTGCATACTAAGATCTGCTCGCACGAGCCGAATTTTTTTGAGAATGTCTTCTTTATCCCAACTGTCCCCATGAAGCGTCTTGAGAATTTTGTCAATTCCGTTTGTAATATGAGACAAATCCTTTTTTGCAGCCTTGTTTCCGGTTGCTACATTGTAATGAAGATCTTGCTGCAACAGCGTCAGTTCGTTCAACAACTCTTCATCTTTTCCTGCCAATGTTTTTGCTGCATTGATTCTGACGGCATAGGATTCCAGATTTTCATAATCGTTGTTCAATCTTTTATTATGCTTTTTTCTTTTCCATTTCTCAAACATGTCTTCTTCATCCTTTCAAAATAAATATCAGGCAGGAACCACCGTCAGACCATTCAGGGTCGTAGCGGAAATCGTCAAGCCATAGCTTGCGAAAAGGTCTTTGATATAGGGATACAACAAATCGTTCACACGCTTCAGATCCGAAGGACCGATACCGACATAATTTTCCAAAGATCTTTTTTCGTTTATGATCACAGTTTCAATACCGGCACCGATTTCCTGCAAATATCTGTCCTGCAAGCGGTTCTTCATGCTTTCTGCGTTATAGTCACTGGTCTCGGAAAGCAATTCCAGGAAGAATTGATTTGCGTTTCTTGCGGCATCGGTTGCGTCGATTTGAACTTCAAAGCTACCGTTGGCGCCCACTTTGTAAGGAACCTTGGTGATGGGATCCTCGATATGGAACAGACGGTGAGGAGGAGTACCCCAGTCAATTTTCATTTTAAAGTTTTTCTTGACAACGACCACTTCAGCAAAAACGTATTGCTTCATTTCCCTGCGCGTGGCCATCTCCGTGGGGTTGGGGCTGAACGGATAAATCTTTCCACCCAAAGGAGCAGGTTGTCCCGCAAAGCGACCGTCTTGAGACAAAAAGGTGTAGTGTCTGCGTCCGTCCGCCTGAATGTACTGCTTCGGCTTCATTTTTGCCGAATAATACCTTTCGCAACGGCACCACTCGCTCACATCCAGCTGGATCTCAATGGGCTTGATTTCTTTTCTTTTGAAACACATTTTTATGTACCTCCGTGTTAAATTATTTTTATTTTTTAATTGCAGATCTGACCGTTTCAAATAAAAACTCCGCCATCTGCGCAAAGCCAATTTTGTTGCGGCTCGGTTTTTCTCGAGGATTTTCCTTTCTTTGTTGCTTCGTTATTTTTTAACTTTCCTAAAACCAGAGACAGGATCTAAAATTCAGTCTACCAAACCTCAGAACTAGGAAAAACTGTTACATTTACTACCACCTGTCGGCAAATCCAATCATCAGCACCGGCACCATGCGCGCCATATATCAAATGCATTTCAGGAGTACAAGCATTTCCTCGAATATGCCAGGCTATATTAATCCACTGAAAATCCTTTTGTCGCCCAGACCCACGGTTAATTTCATAGCCCGCAATTTTATCCCCACTGCTTACTCCCAAATATACTTCTTGGAAGCCGTCTTCTTCGCGCATATAAACCGCAATCTCAAAAAGGAGCGTGCAATCTTCATTCAAAACCGCACCTAACGAAGAACGGTTGAAATAATCTATCCGCTTCATTGTTGGCAATTTTTCCTTTCAAAAGCTTCCGATACCAGGAAGGCTTGAAGCCGTGCGTCAATCTTGCAACATTTAACATTGCAAAATAAGGATCGTTTTTGTAATCCCCCAAAAACTTTTGCAAATTGAAAAAACTCGTCTCAATCTCTTTTTCATTTTCGGCCCAATTCGATTTTGAAGTTGCTGCCAAAATCGCACCCTCATATTTTGAAAAAAGCCATTTGGAAAATTTATCGTCAATTTTTTTGATTCCATGGTCGTGCCCACAGAAATCACATGAAATTTTCACATAATCACCGGCAGGGTCAAAGCTCAGTGCGCCTCCGCAAAAAGAACAACCCATAGAGAGACCATCCCAATCGTTCTCTTGCGTCGATATGCCGTCGCTTTCGACAGGTGCTATTTTTTCTTCCAAATTCACCGACGTAAAAAGTGACGTCCTTTCATTTGAAGGTTGTTGTTTCATGTTATCATTGCCACTCATATGCCCCACTCCGTTTCTTATCTGCCAAACATTTCGATTTTATCGCATAAAAATCGAATATATATTATAATATTAACATAAAGTGATTACTTTGTCAATTATTTTTCGCAATTATTGATGCTTTTTGATGCAAAGCCAAGAAAAAGATCCGTAGCGGATATGCTTCGGATTCTAAAGGACAGTTTTGAATAGTTAAAAGCCTCGGCTCGGAATCCTCCCTTCCGAGGCTGAATTTGTTTTTCTCATAAATTGAGAAAAAATCTCACAAACTGTGCACTTGATTATGGCTACATAATATGGTATACTATTATCACCGGTAAAACATAAGCCCTGCGCAGATGCTGACAGAATGGAGATATAGTATGAAATTGAACTTAGGAAACCAAATACGTATAAACCGCAGACGCATGAACCTTACTCAAGAACAATTAGC
>JAZSJS010000076.1:0-1852 GCA_045534435.1 Eubacteriales bacterium | reverse complement strand
AGGTCTCCTTGTGCGCCATCAGCGTATCAAGCAAGTCCTGAGCGACCTGCAAATCTTCTTTTGTCGCAACCTCCGACTTCCCTGCCAGGAAGATGGGATCGTGCATCAGTTCTTTAATCATTTCTCTTCTCCGTATATTTTACTCTACCCCGTGCATTTCCATCAAATCGCGCAGGTCGCCAAAGCTCTTATCATACTGCGCCCGGGAGATCGCGCCGTTTTGCAGGAAGGTATCGAGCAACTGCTTCTGCTGACGGAACAGCCCGACCTTCTGCCAGCGCTCCTTTGTCATGAGATTGGAATGGCCTGTGCGGCTCTCGCCGAGCAGCGACACCTCGATGCCCTCGGTCTTGCGTTGATAGACGAATCCTAACTTTTCCTGCACGCGGCGGCTTTTCTCGTTGCCATCGTAATAGCCGCACCAGATGCGGCTCATGCCGAGATCCTCGAATGCATAACGGAGCATCTCGCACGAGGCTTCGGGAATCAGCCCCTGCCCCCAATATGGCTTTCCGATCCAATAACCAAGTTCGTATTCATCGTCCGCTTCGGCAAGGTCGTTGCGATGAAAGCCAACGCTACCAATTGGTTTGCCGTTCTCCTTGAGGCACACCGCATAGGTCTCGGGTGCGGACAGAACCGTGCGAATGATCTCGCGGCTGTTCTCCACGCTCGTGTGGGGCGGCCATCCGGCAGGTGGGCCTACCTCGGGGTCGCTTGCGTATATGTATAAGTCTTCTGCGTCATCCTCGCGCCACGGGCGCAGAATGAGGCGGTTTGTTTCTAAAATCATAGCAATATCCTCTGTACCTGAATCAAATGAAATCATTTAACCGCCTTGATCGTATACGTCGTGCCCCAAGATTTCAGCACTTGAACCGATGCAAATCCAGCCTCAAGCAGTGCTTCGATTTCGTGCTGTACGGTGAGCGGCGTATCATAGTGATAAAACTCGTCATCGCGGATTCCCTGCTCCGCTTTCAATGCGTTCAGGTTATTTCGGTGCGTCTGTTCCTCATCATCGGTGGCAGCAAAATAATCGGTCAGAATCAAGTAGCCGTTCGCCCTCAGCGCGGTGTGCAGTTTCTTATAAAGTGGGATCTTTTCGTCCTTTGTGAAGTGGTGCAAGCTTTCCACGGAAACGGCGGCGTCAAAGACGTTCTCACCCAGCGGAACGTCGAAATATGAGCCGACGATCAACGTGATGTCCTTATCCGTGAATTTCTTTTTCAGCGCATTCAGCATTGCCTCGGACAGGTCAATGCCGGTCACCCTTGCTGACGGACAGAGCGGAAAATATTTTTCCAGCTCCAAACCCGTACCACAGCCTAAATCAAGAACACGGCTACCTTTAGCTGTCGGCAGCAGACTTGCGGTGAACGGATAGAACTCGTCTGCCGCTTCAATGCCCGTCATCATGTGTTCATCGTATCCGTTTAATCTATTTTCAAAAAATTCAGCCATCTTTTCAAGCATGTCATACTCCTTCAAATCGTAATTTTCATCTTATCCGTAATACTTATCGATTCCACCGTAGCCAACAATCAATTTCCCTTCGCGCGTCTTTTTGATAAAGCTTTCAAGTCGCTTTTTGAACTCGTTGGGGCGCTTCCTTGCCGCATCGATATATGCTATACGAATACGCTTGTAAGGCTCAGAAAATTTCTCATAATTTTCCCATGCAATGCCATCCGCTTTTATGGCATCGAGTATATCGTTTGGAAAGATATACGGTTTGCTAATCAATGGCAACACAATAATCCGTATGCTTGAATGGAGCAATCCCTGTTCATCAAGCCAGATCAGTCTTTCTATGTTGGGGCGTGAATACGGACTACCTTTCTTTCTCGGT
>JAZSJS010000121.1:0-18816 GCA_045534435.1 Eubacteriales bacterium | reverse complement strand
ACCGCTAATGCAGAGATCGCTGCTGCAGGTGTTGCTCTCGATTACGAGGTTGGTACTATGATCGAGATCCCCAGAGCCGCTCTCACCGCTGACGATATCGCTGCTGAAGCTGACTTCTTCTGCTTCGGTACCAACGACCTGACGCAGATGAACTACGGCTTCTACCGTAACGATGCAGGCAAGTTCCTCGGCGCACACAACGATGAAAAGAACTTCGAGAACGATCCCTTCGCAAAGCTCGACCAGGTTGGCGTTGGTAAGCTCATGAAGATGGCTATCACCCTCGGTAAGCCCGTGAATCCCAACCTCCACGTTGGTATCTGCGGTGAGCACGGCGGTGACCCCACGTCCGTTGAGTTCTGCCACAGCATTGGTCTGGACTATGTATCCTGCTCTCCCTTCCGTGTACCGATTGCACGCTTGGCTGCTGCGCAGGCTGCTATCAAGGGCTGATTGCATCATAGGCAAATCAAAACCGAACAATAAAATTACGACCTTGCGGAAGCAATTCCGCAAGGTCGTTTTTTGATGTCAAGAGATTTGCAAGATCGTTTGACATGCGCCCCGAAGTGGCTGTGAAGGCAAATAAAAAGTTACATTATGCCTTGCTTTCGTTACATTTTGCAATAGAGAAATTCCACTTTTTATGATACAATGATGGAAATAGATATTCAAACGGAGGGCATTTCAAATGAAGCAGATTCCAAGTGAATTTTTAACGACACCGATCGTGTATGCGGTCAGAGATACCTATCAGATCTTTGTTCCCGTGACCTGTGAGACCGTGATGTGGGTACAGGTGGGGGAGCGGTGCTTTTACGACGACTGCAACGGCATTTTTCGTTCGGCCTGCTCGACGCACCGCATGGTCGTTCCGATGTCACTTTTGGACAAGGAAAAGAAATACACGATTTGTTATCGCATCGTTCATGAGAGAAAGCCCTATTGGTCCAAAACGAGCGACGTGATGACCTACGAATCCTGCTTCCGTCCCGTGGAGAAGGAGCCCGTGCATATCTATCATCTTGCAGATGCGCACGCCTACGTCGAGGAGCCGATTGCCGCAGCGCAATATTTTGGCGATCAGCTGGATCTTTTGATCCTGAACGGTGACATTCCCGATCACAGCGGAACGGTTGAGGACTTCAAGAATGTCCATCTCATCGCATCGTCGGTTACGGGCGGTGAGATCCCGGTCGTTTTCGCGCGCGGAAACCACGATACGCGCGGTGCCGCCGCCGAGCTGCTGCCCGATCACACGCCCACCGACTGCGGAAGATCCTATTTCACCTTCCGCCTCGGACACGTGTGGGGTGTTGTCATGGATACTGCAGAGGACAAGCGTGACGACTGTGAGGAATACGGCGGAGTGGTCTGCTCTCACGATTTCCGCTTGCGCGAGACCGAGTTTCTCAAGGAGGTCATCGAAAATTGCCGCGAGGAATATGAGGCTGAGGGTGTGAAGAACCGCATTGTGGTTTGTCATTTGCCGTTCACCATGGATTTTCCGCCTCCTTTTGATATTGAGGACGAGATCTTTCGCGAGTGGTGCAGGCTCTTGCGTGAGTATATCAAGCCGCAGGTCATGTTCTGCGGACACCGTCATCTGCTTTACGTTTCCGAGGTGGGAAGCGAGAGAGACAACAAGGGACAGCCCTGTCCCGTGGTGGTTGGATCGCGCTCGGTGGTCATTTCCATGCGCCGCCGCCTGACCGAAAAGTATCCCTTCTGGGGTGGAGCTTACACCCTCTCTCCCAACAGCTGCCACGTCATTTTCAACAGCAATCAGGGTGACACCGAGCAGGAACAGACCCTGGAATTTTGAGAAAAAACAACCAAATGAAAGAGCTCCCACCGAGGATATTTCTCCTCGGTGGGAGCTGTGTTTTTAAAGTAGTTGATTTAACCGATTTTCAATGCCGACAAACCAATCTGTTGTTCTGTATGCATCAAAGCAATCCCACGATAGTTCTTTTTTCAAAAGCTTTACCACCTGTTTGTTGTCAGAGGGGGCATCATATACGCGCCAATTCATGACGAGGGGATGCTTTAGTTCATGCTCTTTTACCGATACGGATTTTTCGGCGCATGCAAGAGCACGTGTCAGATGGTATCGGATGACTTCTTCCTTTTTGTGCAAAGCGATTTCATCCTCCGCGATCATTCTGTGTTGCACACACAGACGCTTCAGGTCCTCAAAGCTCATATCATCGTTCGGGAAAACCAACTCATATACGGATGCAATTGCTTTGCTTACGCTTTGCACGTATTCCGTGCCTCCGGGAATATTTTTGCACTCTGCAATGCGTGCGCCCATAAAGAACAGTTCATTCAAATACCAATAGTTGGCGAAGCTGAAATTTTCCGTCAAATCTTTTCCGTCATTGGATATTTGAACCAGAAGCATCTCCATACAATGCATCAACTGATGCGCTTTACAAGCCCATTCCTCTGCCACTTTTTGATTGCCGCAGGCTGCATACGTGCGAGCAATTTGCGAGATGGCTTGCCCTTTATAATACGAACCGCACGCACTGTGATAGATTTCTGTGCCGAGCTCCACGATTTCTTTTTGATATGTCACTTTATCTATATCAAAATATGCAGACATCAGCATTTCCTTAACGGCTACATTGTTTGGCATTTTGTGAAGTGCTTCTTGCCAAATTGGCAAAACCCTCGCAATCTCTCCGTTGCGATAAAATTCGACTGCTTTTTTCTCATATTCTTCATAGAGCTTTTTCTCGTCGATTTGCTCCACTTGAAGAAGCTCGTCAACCGTGATGCCAAAGAATCGGGCAATTTTCGGCAAAAGCTCAATATCCGGATATGTGCTTCCATTTTCCCATTTGCTGACGGCTTGAAACGAAATGTTCAGATATTGTGCTAATTTTTCTTGAGATAAATGCTTCTCTTTTCGAAGGGTTCTTAATTTTTCTCCTAAATCGATACCCATACAAAATCCTACCTTTCAAAGTTTTTGTAGCTACGCTTATATTATACCGTATTTTCTTTGGCAAAACAATAACCGGATATTTGAGTTTCGATTGAAGGGTTCAACCAAACGTAGAACAGTATTTGTGTTTTCATCATAACAAAATTTGATCTTGCGGCGTCCTTTTTCTCCCAAATCCCTTTACAACGGTTTTTATCTGTGATAAAATATAAATATAAAGTGGGATTTTGTACCCAATGCACAAATTTGAGCGAAAAGAGATGGAACAGATGAAATTGATTGACATTCTGAAGCAAGATACGCTGTCGCTGTCGTTTGAGGTCTTTCCTCCGAAAACCGACACCGCTTTTGAGAGCGTGAAGGTTGCGGTGGAGGAGATCGCCGCGCTTCATCCCGCGTTTATGAGTGTGACCTACGGCGCGGGTGGCGGCACGAGTCAATATACCCTGGATATTGCCAAAAGCATCAAGAAAATGCACGGTGTTCCGACCGTGGCGCACCTGACCTGCGTGTCGTCGACCAAGGCGACCGTGAAGGAGAAGATCGAGGCGATGCGCGCGGCGGGGATCGAGAATGTGCTGGCGTTGCGCGGAGACATTCCCCAGGATCGCTTGGAGGAGGACCGCGGCGCGTGGGATTATCGCTATGCGACCGACCTCATCCGCGAGCTGAAGGCATCCGATGCGGGCTTTTGCGTCGGCGGTGCGTGCTATCCCGAGATCCATCCCGAAAGCCTCAATCAAAAGGAGGACATCAAGCGTCTGAAGGAAAAGGTGGACGCGGGATGCGAATTTCTGACCACGCAGATGTTTTTCGACACACATTTGCTTTATAATTTCCTCTACAAGATCCGTGAGGCGGGCATCACCGTTCCCGTGATCGCGGGCATCATGCCGATCACGAATGCCAATCAGGTCGAGCGTGCCGTCAAGCTTTCGGGCTCCTTTATGCCGCAACGCTTCAAGAGCCTTGTGGACAAGTTCGGCTCGGATCCCGCAGCGATGAAGCAGGCTGGAATTGCCTACGCGACCGATCAGATCATCGATCTTTTTGCGAATAATATTACCAACGTACACGTCTATTCCATGAACAAGCCCGACGTTGCAGGAAAAATTCAAAGCAATCTGTCGGATATCCTGGGCAAATGACGGGTGGCGTATTGGTTGCGTCTCCCACCTTGCCGCCCATGAAGGTGTGGGACGTGATGTGCTATCTGCACGACAGAAAGCCTACCCAAGAGGTGCTTTCCATGCTTGGTGAGATGATGAAGGAGTCGGAATCGGTCTTCTCCGCACGCGCTTGCTGCTGCGAGGTCACGGTGGAGCATTGCGGCTTTGAGGTCGATCTCGGATTTACCCGCGTCACCAGCCGCTCGCTTGCCGGACATCTTGCCGGATGCGACCGCGCGATCGTTTTTGCTGCCACGGTGGGATTGGAGATCGACCGCATGATTGCAAAATACAGCCGCCTCTCTCCCGCGCGAGCTCTCTGTCTGCAGGCGATCGGAACCGAGCGCATCGAGACCCTTTGCGATCTGATCTGTGCGTCATGGGAGGAGAGCTATCGCAAGGAGGGGAAGAGAATGCGCACACGCTTCAGTCCCGGCTACGGCGATCTTCCGCTCGCGATGCAGAGCGATATTTTCCGTCTGCTGGACTGTCCAAAGCGGATCGGCTTGACGCTTGCCGACAGTCTTTTGATGTCGCCCACCAAATCGGTGACGGCGATCGTGGGGATCGAAAAATCCCTTTCCTGAAAAATTTCAATCGAAAAGAAGGTTCTGTATGAAAATAACCGAATTTCTCAAGGAGAATATTCTCTATCTCGACGGGGGCATGGGAACGCTGCTCCAATCGGCGGGACTCACTCCCGGAGAGCAGCCCGAGCGTTGGAATCTGACGCATCCCGAGGTGATTCAAGGGATTCACCGAGACTATTTTGAAGCGGGAAGCCACGTGGTGAACACCAATACCTTTGGCGCAAATCTCCTTCATTTTTCCGAGGATGAGCTGGATGAGATCATCCGAGCCGCGGTGGAAAACGCCAAGATCGCGCGCGATACGGCAAAGGTGGAGCATCCCCGCTTTATCGCGCTTGACGTTGGCCCCACGGGAAAGCTCCTCAAGCCCTACGGAGATCTGGATTTTGAGGATGCGGTGGAGCTGTTTGCCAAAACCGTAAGAATCGGTGTTTCCTATGGCGTCGATCTGATCATGATCGAAACCATGAACGATAGCTATGAGACCAAAGCGGCGCTTCTTGCCGCCAAGGAAAGCTGTGATCTGCCCGTCTTCGTTTCGAATGCCTACGGCGAGGACGGAAAGCTGATGACGGGTGCGACTCCCGAGGCGATGGTGGCGATGCTTGAGGGCATGGGAGCCGACGCGATCGGTGTCAATTGTTCGCTCGGCCCGAAGCAGCTGCGAGGGGTGGTCGAGCGGATGCTTGCCGTTTCGTCAACCCCGATCCTGCTCAAGCCCAATGCGGGGCTTCCGCAAAGCAGGGCGGGGCAGACGGTCTATAACGTCATGCCGGACGAGTTTGCAGCCGAGGTGGCAGAGATGCTCCGCGCGGGTGTGCGGATCGCCGGTGGCTGCTGCGGGACGACTCCCGCTTATATTCGCGCCCTGACCGAGCAGACACGCGGACAGTCCCCGTTGCCGATCGCGGAGAAGCAGTTGAGCGTCGTGTCGTCCTACACGCACGCCGTAACCTTTGGAAATGCACCGATTCTCATCGGTGAGCGGATCAATCCCACCGGAAAAAAGCGATTCAAGCAGGCTTTGCTTGAAAATGATATCGATTACGTTCTGCAGGAGGGCTTGCGCCAGCAGGAAAAGGGCGTTCACATTCTCGACGTGAACGTCGGACTTCCAGACATTGACGAGGCGGAGATGCTTTGTCGCGTTTGCGGAGAATTGCAGGCGATCATCGATCTGCCGCTGCAGATCGACACCTCCGATCCCGTTGCGATGGAGCTTGCGCTGCGACGCTACAACGGAAAAGCCATGATCAACTCGGTCAACGGCAAGGAGGAATCCATGCGCGCCGTTTTTCCGCTTGTCAAAAAGTACGGAGGACTTGTGGTTGCTCTGACCCTGGATGAAAATGGGATTCCCGATACTGCCGAGGGCCGCGTGGCGATTGCCGAGCACATCCTTGCGGTTGGTGCGGAATACGGTCTTTCCGGAAAGGATTTCGTTTTTGATACGCTTGCCATGACGGTGAGTGCCGACCAAACCGCGGCTCAGGTCACGCTGGAGGCGCTTCGCCGTATCCGAACAGAGCTTGGATGCCACACCTCGCTGGGCGTTTCCAACGTCTCGTTCGGACTTCCGCAAAGGGATTTCATCAACAGCACCTTCTTTTCTCTGGCTCTGGCGAACGGATTGTCCGCTGCCATCATGAATCCCGATTCCGCGGAGATGCAAAAGGCTTATCATGCCTATCGCGTGCTTGCAGGCCAGGATGAAAACTGCGCCGATTATATCGCGTTCGCACCCAACTGTGCGGCGCTGACGGGTACGGCAGCGACTCAGAGCGCACAAAGCACCGCGGTGGACGCAACGGCGCTGCAGAAGGCGATCGAGAGCGGACGGGGAGCTTCTGCAGAGCAGCTGACCGAGCAGATGCTGACAACGACGGCACCGCTTGAGATCGTGCAAAACGAGATCATTCCCGCACTTGACCGAGTGGGAAAGGGATTTGAGGCGAAAACCGTGTATCTTCCGCAGCTTTTGATGAGCGCGG
The DNA here is from genome assembly GCA_045534435.1 of Eubacteriales bacterium. Lineage (GTDB taxonomy): Bacteria > Bacillota > Clostridia > Oscillospirales > CAG-272 > UMGS1865. The sequence goes on along the minus strand of JAZSJS010000121.1, from coordinate 12,110 downwards.
AGGCGGCAAAGGCGGCGTTCGGAAGGATCAAGGCGCATATGCTTGAGCAAAAGAGCGAGCAGAGCGTCAAGAGCGCCGTTGTGATCGCCACCGTCCGGGGAGATATTCACGACATTGGCAAGAACATCGTCCGTCTGCTTTTGGAAAATTACGGCTTTGCCGTCACCGATCTCGGACGTGACGTCTCTCCCGAGGCGATCGTGGCGGAGACCGTACGTCTGCATGCGCCTCTGGTTGGCTTGAGCGCCCTGATGACCACCACCGTGCCCGCGATGGAGGAGACCGTCAAGGCTCTGCGCGAGTCCGCTCCGTGGTGCAAGATCATGGTCGGCGGCGCGGTACTCAATGCCGATTATGCCGCGCGCATCGGCGCCGATCGCTATTGCAAGGATGCGATGGAGGCCGTGCGCTATGCGGAGAGCCTTGAATCATGATTTCTTTGCAAAAAAGAGCATTAAAAATCAAGAAAGCATTACCTGTGCGAACAGGTAATGCTTTTTCCTTTTCAGAGCGCTTTTTGAGGAAAATGACGCGGAGGAGAAGCTTCTTTATAAATGAGGTCTTCCCCCGCGTACACTCCGTTTAAGAGATCGAAGCGATATATTCCTCCAGCTCGCTCTTGATGACCGAGACCTGAGGGCCGTAGATCACCTGGACACCGCCACCCTTGCGGATGACACCGGCGGCACCGCTTTGCTTGAGCAGGTTTTCGCTGACGTTGTCGGGGTTTTTGACCGTCACGCGCAGACGTGTGGCACAGCAATCGAGATTGAGAATGTTGTCCTTTCCGCCAAGTCCGTCAAGGATCATCATGGAGACACCGTGAGACGGCTCTTGCGTGCGTTTTCCGTCCTCGCCGGCTTTTTTCGCGTTGTAATCGGCACGGGTATAGAGCTTGACCTCGCCGTCGTCATCCTCTCGCCCGGGGGTTTTATAATTCATTTTGCGGATCATAAAGCGGAACAGGAAGAAATAGAGCGCGAAATAGAAGATACCCACCAGGGGGATCATGATCCAATTGGTTTTTGCGTTACCCTGGAGGATGCCGAAGAGCGTCAGGTCGATCAATCCGCCCGAGAAGGTCATGCCGACACCGACACGTAGCAGATGCATCAGCATATAGGAAAGACCGGCAAGGATTGAATGGATCACGTAGAGGATCGGTGCGACGAAGAGGAAGGTGAATTCGATCGGCTCGGTGATACCCGTGAGCATCGAGGTCAGCGCGGCAGAGAGCAAAAGGCTTCCCGCAACCTTCTTTTTGGTGTCCTTGGCACAGGTGTACATGGCGAGTGCCGCTCCGGGAAGACCGAAGATCATCAAGGGGAATTTACCGCTCATGAAGCGCGTTGCCTCGACCGAGAAGGCCGTGGTGGAGGGGGAGGCGAGCTCGGCAAAGAAGATATTCTGTGCACCGTAGACCATCGCACCGTCGATCAGCGCAGAGCCGCCCACACCGGTCTGCCAGAAGGGCAGATAAAAGACGTGATGCAGACCGAAGGGGATGAGGATACGCTCGATGAAGCCGTAGATCAGCGTTCCGGCATATCCCGAGCGCAGAACGAGATCTCCGAGCGCGTAGATGCCGCTTTGAATATAGGGCCAGACAAAGAACATGAGTGCGCCTACGAGAATGTAGACGACCGTGGAAATAATCGGAACGAAGCGCGTGCCTCCGAAGAAGGAGATGATATTGGGGAGACGGATCTTGTAGAATCGGTTGTGCAGTGCCGCGACACCAAGTCCCACCAAAATGCCGCCAAACACACCCATCTGCAGGGAGGGAATGCCCACCACGTTCGCGATCGCACCCTCTTGCAGCGTGCCGCTCTCGATCATTCCGCTGATCACAAGCAGCGCATTGATGGTTTTGTGCATGACGAAAAAGGCGATGGCGGCAGAGAGAGTGGCGGTGCCCTTTTCCTGCTCTGCCATGCCGAGTGCCACACCCATGGCAAAGAGCAGCGGGAGGTTATCAAAAATAACGGTTCCCACAGATGCCAGCACCGAGAAGATCGAATAGATCGCCGTGCCGGGGCCCATAAAGCCCATGAGATTGTACGCCTCAAGCGTTGCGGGATTGGTAAACGAGGAGCCGATGCCGAGCAAAAGTCCGGCGATCGGCAAAAGCGCGATCGGAAGCATAAAGGCGCGTCCGACGCGTTGTAAAATACTGAAAAAGGCAGAGCCCTTTTTTTCTTTTCGAATCGCTTCAGCCATTTGAAAAAATCCTTTCTGTTTAAGACAGACGATAATATAAGGTTTTGGTCTCACCGCCCAGCGTTTTGCCGTAGACGGTGTCTGTCACGGTCAGCCTTTCGGGATTGGTGACAAGAACGGGAATGACGGTCTCAAAGCCCTTTTCGCGAATGAGGTCGAGATCGGCGCGTGCCAAAACGTCCCCCGCCTTGACCCGATCTCCCACGCGCACCATGGAGAGAAAGCCCTCGCCCTTCATTTCGACCGTGTCGATGCCGATGTGAACCAGAACGTCCAGCCCGTCAGGGGAGAGAAGGGTGTAGGCATGACGCGTGTCGCTGATGCTTTCCACGGTTCCGTCGATCGGGGCACACACCGTTCCCGCACTCGGCTTGACGGCAAAGCCCTGTCCCAGCATTCCGGATGCGAATGCTTCGTCAGGGACACCGGAAAGCGGAATCGATACGCCGTCCGCAACCGCCACAATTGCTTTTTGCTTTTTTTGAAATAACATGATTTTCCTCCTTTAGCGGCATTCGGTGACTCTGCCTCGCACCCCGAGCAGATAGGGGACAGATACCGAAAGCTCGTCGATCTGCAGATCGGCAAAGCGTTGTGTCAGATGAAGATCTGCCGCCATCTCTCCGCAAATGCCGATCCAACCGCCGCTGTGATGGATTGCGGTTGCCGCCATTTCGATCATACGCAGGATCGGCTCGCTGTTTTCCTCGCAGAGACGGTCCAGAGCGGGATTCTGACGGTCTGCCGCCAGCGTGTACTGTGTGAGATCATTGGTTCCCACCGAAAAGAAATCGACCAGGGCGGCAAGCTCCTCGCACATCATGACCGCCGCGGGGGTTTCGATCATGATGCCAAGCTCGGGCTTGGGATCAAAGCGCTTGTTTTCGCGCCTCAGTTCCTCCATGCATTCCTCGAGCAGTCGCTTGGTTTGTCTGACCTCGTCGACCGAGACGATCATCGGCAGCATGATCGAGAGCCGTCCGAGGGCGGATGCCCGCAGAATGGCGCGAAGCTGGGTTTTGAACAGCTCCTTTCGCGCAAGACAGAGTCGGATCGCGCGGAATCCAAGCGCGGGATTTTCCTCCTCCGGCAGACCGAAATAGGAGATCCTCTTGTCCGCACCGATGTCGAGCGTGCGAATGACCGTCCGTTTTCCCTGCATCCGCATGGCAATGTCACTGTATGCGCGGAAGAGGAGCTCCTCGCTCGGATAATCGTCGACGCCCAGATAAAGAAACTCACTGCGCAAAAGACCGATGCCGTCCGCACCGCTCGAGAGTACCGCATCAACCTCCTCGCCGCTGCCGATGTTGGCGTAGATCAGCATGCGATGGCCGCTTTTCGTGACCGCCGGCTTGTTCATCAGTGCGCGGAGATAACGGTCGTGCTCCTCTGCGATCCTGTCGTCCTTCTTTTTCTTTTCGGAAAACACACTTTTCTGTTCCTCGGTCGGCAGAAGCGTGAGCGTTCCTTCCTCTGCGTCGAGGAGCGCGAGTGTGCCGTCGTATCCTTCGTCGATCGTTCCAACCGAGACCAGGGCGGGAATCCCCATGGCGCGTGCCAGAATGGCGGTGTGGGAATTGGAAGAGCCGCGAAAGGTGACGAATCCGAGGATCTGTGATTTTTCCAGCATGACGGTTTCCGAGGGAGAAAGATCGTCGGCAACCAGAATGAAGGGCACCTTTGCATTTTGCGTCTCTGAATCCTCGTTGCCCAAAAGGGCTCGGCGGATTTGACGTTCAACGTCTCTCATGTCGGCGGCACGGCCCGAAAGATATTCGTCCTCCAGACCCTCCAGCATTTCCGTGATCCTGCGCGTCGCGCGCTCCAGGGCTTCCTCTGCACAGACTCCCGTCGCGATCTCTTGGCGCAAAGCGTCCAAAAAATCCCCATCCTCCAGAAGCATTCCGTGAATCTCAAAGATCTGTGCTTCTTCCTCTCCCACCTGCTCCTTGGCACGAGTGTGGAGCTTGTCGATCTGCACCTTCGTTTTCCCGATCGCGGTTTGCAGACGCTTCCATTCATCAGCGGCATTCAAGGGAGCACGCCGGCTTTTTGGTGTCTGCTCGTTTCGATGAAAGAAGCGGAGCGTACCGTCAATCCTTCTGCTGCCGACTCCCACACCCTGTAAGATGCGCTGAGCGCGGCTTTCATGATTCATTGGAGTCGCTTCCTTCCGATGGCTTTTTCGCATTTTGCATCTTCTCGCGGAAATAGCTTTCCAATTCTTTGGCGGCGAGCTCCTCATCCTCGCCCGAAACGGATACCGTCAGGCAGGTGCCGCACGTCGCACCGAGGCTCATCAATGACAAAAGACGCTTGGCATCCGCCTCCCGCGCTCCCGCCTTGATGCGAATCTCTGATTGAAAGCGCTTTGCAAATGTTGCAAGCATTCCCGCGGGGCGTGCGTGCATTCCGTTGGGATCTTCGATGGTATAGGTGAATTCTTTCATCGTCCGTCTTCCTTTTTGCGTATTTTCGTTATTATTTTGGCAGCTTGGTGCAAGGCTTATACAAAAAATCAAAAAAATGAAAGAAACAAGAAAAAGCTCCGACGGCATGAGAAGCGTCGGAGCTTTTTTGAAAAGCGAATATTTAATTTTGCAGCAGATCGTATAAATTCAAAAATTCCAAGCCTTTTTTGAGCGCGAGTGCGGCTGTGTAGGCGGTTCCGCCTCCGTGTGAATTGCAGAGATAGGCGATGCAAACGTCGGCATCCTCGACAAGAGCTCGGTTGCGCTGTTGCAGTAGTCCGTGATAATATGCTTGCGCAATATAGCGATGAGAATCGGCTTGAGAGAGGATCTGACGGTAGAGAAGCACGTCGTTTTCACGCCAACCGACAGGCTGATCGGGGTAGGGCAGGATCAGCTCCAGGCGGATCTCGGGATAGCGCTTTCGCAGAGAAAGCACACAGAGAGCCGCGAGGGTATCGAAGCCCAGCGCGCCGCCCGTTCGAAAATGCGTCGCTCCGCTTTTGATCTGATCCTCCACCGCCTTCTGCAATGCCTCCTCCAATTGAGGATAATCCGCGTCGGAAATGTGTCTGTGTCCCGTAAAGCAAACGGTTTTTTCCATCTTTTCACCGCCTTTCTCTGTTCCGTACCATTATTATAACACATCCGAAGAGAAAAAGGAAGAGAGAATTTTTGATTTTTCGTGCGACAAAAGCGGACGGAAAAACAAGAGAAGCGATGATTTTTTACGGTTGCTTCTATTGGATTTTTCCATGCTGTGTATTTTTCGCAATATCCTCTCAAAAAAAAACAGAATTTTACTTGCCGCTTTCGACGGAATCTGCTCGCCAAAAAGAGTAAAATAGTAGAGAAAAAAGATTTTTGCGGAAGCAAAGAAAGGGAGAGGACCTGAAAATGCAAGGAAAAGTGAAAGAAAATGCAGAACAAGTACGCAAAGAGGCGGTGCATGACGAGAGCGGCGGAATTTGGAGGAGACGCATCTGCTCGCTGCTTGCGGAGCTGCTCTGGCTCTGCTGCGGCTGGCTGTTTGGGGGCGCGGAAATGCTTTTTGGGACGTACCCACTCGGCATCGCTCTTCTGTGTGCGTCGGGGAAGCATACAGTTCCCATTCTGATCGGATTGATCGGCTCTGCGTTGACCGGAAAGAGCGATCCGATCGTTTACATCATCACTTATGCCGTCGCGGCATTGGTGCGGATCGTGTCCGGAATGATCTTTGAATCCATTGAGACGCGAGACGATCTTTCCGAAAAGCTGATCAAAAAGCTCAGGGCGGCGGAGGAGTCCGTTGAGGAACTCGAAAATGTCGGTCGGCTCGGACGTCGGAAGGCACAGAGAAAGGCGGGGAAGGTGGGCATAGCGCTTGTCGCACCGATTCGGGAAATTTTCACGGAAAGCGTTTGTCTGCGAATGGCGACCGCCGCGGTTTGCTCCTTTATCGTTTCCTTTTGGCGCATCATTTCCGGCGGATTTCAGTATTACGATTGGTTTGCCGCCGTTTTTGTGATCCTGACGGCACCGATCGCCGTCACGGTGTATTCGGTGAGCCTGGGAGATCATGCCCATCCATCCTGGCTTCGCAATCTTTCCCGTGCCGCACTTCTGTTTTCTCTGATCTGGGCGGCAAAGGACGTGCTTCCGTTCGGGATCCCGCTCGCAGTCGTGCTTTCGTTGACCTTCACTCTTTGCCTGACGGCGAAGGAGGGCGGTGTTGCGGGAGCGGTCACGGCGATCCTTTGCGGTCTTGCTTACGCGCCTCTGTATGCACCCGGATATTTGTTTGCATCGCTGTTGTTCACAATCTCAAAAGCCTCCAAAAGACAGGGGGGCACGATTCTTCTCTGTGTGGCGGCACTGCTTTCGTGGTCGGTTTACGTTGGCGGTGCGCTGATCCTGAAAACCGAGCTTCCCGCTGCGCTGATCGGCGGTGTGGCGACCCTGCTTGTGCTTCGCTTCCGTGGATCGGAGGCGGAGGAGGAAAACGAGAGCGGTGAGCTGATCCGCCGTCGCATGGAGGGCGTCCGACATCGGGATGCCAACGACCATCTTCGCGGAATTTCCGATGCGTTTTCTTCGCTCTCGGAGATGTTCTACAATCTGAGCGACCGCTTTCGCAGACCCGGAACACTCGATCTGCGCCGCATTTGCGACATTTCCTTTGATGCCTATTGCACCGACTGTCCAAATAAAACGGTTTGCTGGGGGCTGGAGTATTCCAACACGCTGAACACGGTCAGCAGTCTGACCTCGGCGTTGCATACCAAAGGCAAGGTGACGCGGGAGCAGATCCCGGCGGCACTCGCGCACCGCTGTGAGTCGGTGGACGGGATTTTGGAGCGCATCAATCGCGAGTGTGCCAGACTGACGGGGGATCTCTTGCGGAACAATCGCACCGAGATCTTTGCCATGGACTACGAGGCTGCGGCGAGGATCATCAACGACGCGCTTGAGGATGATGACGGGGAATATCGCTTTGATGGCGAGGAGGAACAAAAGATCGCCGAATATCTCAAGGACGCGGGGGTGCGAGCACAGGGCGTTACTGTCTACGGCAACCGTCGCCGTCGCATCCTGGTGCGTGGAGTGGACGTTGAGCAGGCAACCGTCACCGTCGAGACGCTTCGCTCCGATCTGGGTGAGATGTGCGGATTGGAATTGAGCCGACCGGTTTTCGAGGTGGAGGGAAACACCAGCACCATGTCTTTGCAGGCAAAAACGAAGATCCGCGTCACGGGCGCGCAGAACAACGTTGCAGCGGACGGCGGGATCAGCGGAGACACGGTCAACCTGTTTTCCAATAAGAAGGATTATTTTTACGCCCTGATCAGTGACGGAATGGGAGCGGGCAAGGAGGCGGCGCTGACCTCCAATATCTGCTCGGTCTTTCTGGAAAAGATGCTGCGCGCGGGGAATCGGGCATCGACCTCTCTGCGCATGCTGAACAACATGATCCGCTCGCGCGGCGTGGACAGCACGCGGGAATGCTCCTCGACGGTGGATCTGGTGGAATTGGATCTGATCACGGCGGAGGCTTCCTTTATCAAAAGCGGAGCAGCTCCCAGCTTTGTTGTCCGAGGCAAAGTCGTACACCGCCTGCAGGCAGGCACGGCACCGATCGGGATCATCTCCTCCTTGGACGTTCAGAGCGATCCCTTCACCCTGAGGGCGGGGGATACCGTGGTGATGATCAGTGACGGCGTTTTGCAGAATGACGAGGATGCGCAGTGGCTGACCTCCTATCTGTCGGGCGTCGGAGGACTTACCCCGGAGGAGATCGTTTACCACATCTGTCTGCATGCTTGCGAAAAAGAATCCCATGACGATTGCTCTGCGATCGCTCTGCGCATCGAGGCGGCGGAGTGATGGGGAAGATCTCTTTGTAGGGAGGCACTTTTGAAAAAAGGCTTTTTTCTCTCCGCCCTCCCTCCGCTCAAGCATTTTTTAATCAAAAAGAAAGGCGAAAGCATTCCTGGGCGCACTGCCGCGGAATGCTTTCTGCGGTTTTATGAAAAGAATACGGAAAATCACTCCTTTATCCTTTCTCCTGCCTCAAAAATTAGCACTCTTGATCTTCGTTTACAAAAAGTTCACGAAAAAATCGAGAAAAAGACTTGACTAAAACCTGAAAACATGGTAAACTTTAGGCAAGGTTTAGCACTCGGCTTGAATGAGTGCTAAACTTCGGGTAAAAAAAGACAGAGAGGAGAATGTTTGGGCATGAGTTTTTCGGATCGTGGATTAAGTGAACGAAAAAAGCAGATATTAAAAGCGATCGTCGACGCTCATATTGAGGGCGGCGGACCGGTCGGATCCAAATATATTCTCCAAAATCAGCAGCTCACCTGCTCCTCTGCCACCATTCGGAATGAAATGGCGGAGCTGGAGGAGATGGGGTATCTTGAGCAGCCGCACGCGTCGGCGGGACGTGTTCCCAGTGAGCTGGGATATCGGTTTTACGTCGACTCTCTGCTCGAGCATTATGCCATGACGACCTCGGAGATCGCGCAGATCAATCATTTGCTGAAGGCGAAGATGGGGGAGCTGGATCAGATCCTGCTTGCGGCGTCCAATCTGGCGTCGAGCCTGACCAACTACACCGGAATTGCCATCAAGCCGCGCTTCCGAAGCATCAGCATCAGCAAATTTGAATTGATCTTTTTGTCCGTCGATCATTACATTCTGGTGGCGGTCACCTCCACCGGAGCGGTCAAGAGCAAGCATTTGCGCGGCAAGATGAACGTCACTCCGACGGCACTTTCCAAGCTTGCCGCATCCTTCAACCGTCATCTCGTCGGTCTTTCCGCCGATCAGATCACGCTCCCGACCATTATGCGGATCGAGGAGGAGATGGGAGAGGAAGCGGGCATTGTCGGCGCGGCGATCAAGACGGTCTACGGACTGCTCAGTGAGATGGACGAGGGAGAGATGCGCGTCAGCGGCATTGATCGGCTGCTGCAATATCCCGAGTACAGTGACGTGGGACAGCTGCAGGAGCTTCTGGGAACTCTTGAAAAGAAAGAGGATATTCTGGATCTCGTTTCGAGAACCGAGAGCGATGGCATCAACGTGGTGATCGGCTCGGAGAGCGAGGTCAAGGTCATGAACAATTCCGCGCTGGTATTCAAGCCGATCGTTCAGGACGGCAAGACCGTTGGCGCGATCGGAATTATCGGACCGCGGAGAATGGATTACGCAAAGGTGCTTGCCACCCTGGAGGGACTGAGCGGAAACATTTCCAATCTCATTCAAGCAAACAATCAGTTGAACGGAGGAATTTCCGATGGAAGAAACGAAAACAACGGCGACGCCTGAGGCCTGTGACGCGCAAAGCGCGGCGGCCGAGGCAAAGACCGATAAGGCAGATAAAAAGAAGCTGAAGAAGCTCGAGGCGGAGGTCGCCGAGCTGAAAAAGCAGCTGGATGACAAGGATGAGGCGTATCGTGCCGAGGAGGACAAATACCTTCGCATGATGGCGGAGTACGACAACTTCCGCAAGCGCAGCGCAAAGGAAAAGGAGGGGGTGTATGCAGATGCATACAGCGATTGCATCGCCAATATCCTGCCGATCCTCGACAATCTTGAGCGCGCGAGCAAATCCGACAACCTTGAGGCAGTCAAAAAGGGACTGGAGCTGACGGCGAAGGCCTTTGACGACGCGCTCTCCAAGATGGGTGTGACCGAGATCGAGACCAAGACCTTTGACCCTAATTTCCATAACGCGGTCATGCACGTGGAGGATGAGGCACTGGGCGATTCAGAGATCGTGGAGGTGTTCCAGAAGGGATACGTCAAGGGTGAGAAGGTCATCCGCTATGCAATGGTAAAGGTTGCAAACTGACAAATCGAAAAACAATATCTTAACTTATTATATTTTTGGAGGATTTTTATCATGGGAAAAATTATTGGTATTGACTTGGGCACCACAAACTCTTGTGTTGCCGTTTACGAGGGAGCCGAGCCGATCGTCATTCCGAACCCCGAGGGTGCGAGAACCACGCCTTCTGTCGTTGCGTTTTCCAAGACCGGCGAGAGAATGATCGGACAGGTCGCAAAGAGACAGTCGATCACCAACCCCGATCGAACCATCATGTCGATCAAGAGAGAGATGGGAACCGGCTACAAGAAGACGATCGACGGCAAGGCATACACGCCTCAGGAGATCTCGGCAATGGTGCTGCAGAAGCTGAAGGCAGACGCGGAGAGCTATCTCGGCACGTCGGTCACGCAGGCGGTCATCACCGTTCCTGCATATTTCTCGGACGCACAGCGTCAGGCAACCAAGGACGCGGGCAAGATCGCAGGCCTTGAGGTGCTTCGTATCATCAACGAGCACACCGCAGCCGCATTGGCTTACGGCATGGACAAGGAAGCAAACCAGAAGATCATGGTGTTCGACCTCGGTGGCGGTACTTTCGACGTATCGATCCTCGAGATCTCGGACGGTGTGTTCGAGGTGCTTGCAACCAACGGTGACACCCGTCTGGGCGGCGACGACTTCGACCAGCGCGTGATCGATTGGATGGCAGATCAGTTCCAGAGAGAGAACGGCGTGGATCTGCGCAAGGATAAAATGGTTTTGCAGAGACTCCGCGACGCAGCGGAGAAGGCAAAGATCGAGCTTTCCGGCATGGCAAGCACCTCGATCAACCTGCCCTTTATCACCGCAACCGCAGACGGCCCGCTTCACTTTGAGGCGACGCTGACGCGTGCGGAGTTTGATAAGATCACCGCCGATCTCGTGGAGAGAAGCATGATCCCCACGAAGAAGGCGCTGGCTGACGCGGGTCTGAGCGTTGGACAGATCGACAAGGTCCTGCTGGTGGGCGGTTCTACCCGTATTCCCGCCGTACAGGAGGCCGTGAAGAAGTTTATCGGCAAGGATCCCTTCAAGGGCATCAACCCCGACGAATGCGTTGCCATCGGTGCCGCAATTCAGGGCGGTGTGCTTGGCGGCGAGGTCAAGGACCTGCTTCTTCTCGACGTCACGCCTCTGTCGCTCGGTATCGAGACTTTGGGCGGTGTATTCAACCGCATCATTGACCGCAACACCACTATCCCCGTCAAGAAGAGTCAGGTATATTCCACCGCAGCAGACGGTCAGACCTCGGTTGAGATCCACGTTCTGCAGGGTGAGCGCGAGATGGCTGCCAACAACACCACGCTCGGACGCTTCATTCTCGACGGCATCACGCCCGCACCCCGTGGCGTGCCCCAGATCGAGGTTACCTTTGACATCGACGCGAACGGTATCGTAAACGTCACCGCAAAGGACAAGGGAACCGGCAAGGAGCAGCACATCACCATCACCTCCTCCACCAACATGAGCCAGGAGGATATTGACCGCGCCGTGAAGGATGCGGAGAAGTATGCCGAGGAGGACAAGAAGGCGAAGGAGGCCGTGGACGTCAGAAACCGCGCCGAATCGCTGATCTTCCAGAGTGAAAAGACGCTGACCGAGCTTGGCGACAAGGTTGACGCCGCAGACGCGGATGACGTCAAGAACGCGATCGAAAAGCTGAAGGAAACCCTCAAGGGAACCGACGTGGAGACGATCAAGGCAGACACCGAGGCGGTTGAGAAGTCCTTCTATAAGATCTCCGAAAAGCTCTACGCACAGCAGGCACAGGCGGGTGCCGATGCCGGCTTTGACCCCAATGCCGCAGCAGGCAACGACGGTCAGGACGGAACCTACTACAACGCAAACTTTGAGGATCATTCCAACAACTGATCCCACTCATCATCAACGCCGTCCCCGCGCATCGCGCCGGGGGCGGCGCAAGCCCGTTTTGATACTTGCGTTCAAGAATCGCGTTTTTTGAAAAAACAGGATAGGGAAGCACGATGGCTTTCCGAGCATCCTTCAAACGAGGAACATCATGGCAGAAAAAAGAGACTATTACGAGGTGCTGGGCG
>JAZSJS010000069.1:0-34323 GCA_045534435.1 Eubacteriales bacterium | reverse complement strand
TGTTTATGCTCATTTTTCCGTTTGGGTTAAGAACGGAAAGTGAAATTTTTTTGTAGAATTACTTCTGCATACCGTTGAGCGCCTTGGTAAACTGGCTCTTCTTGTGAGCAGCGGCGTTCTTGTGGATGATTCCGTAAGCTGCTGCCTGGTCAACCTTCTTCACGGCTGCTTTGTAAGCTGCCTGAGCGGCTGCCATATCACCGGAAGCCAGAGCTGCCTCGTACTTCTTCATCTCGGTCTTGAGTGCGGTACGGTGCATTTTGTTTTGCAGAGTCTTGGTCTCGATAACCTTCACTCTCTTCTTTGCAGACTTGATGTTCGGCATTTGTGTTCACCTCCCTTTAGATTTTGAAAGAAAAATGATGCTTGAAAAGCGGCGCCTGAGAGGGTGCGCACGGTTTTCATCCATATACCCATATAGTTTATCACATCTCAAATCAAATTTCAAGTCTTTTTTGAAAAAAAGTTCCCAAAAATCATCTGCAAAATCCTTTTTTTCTTGTGATTCTTTCACGGAAATCGCATTTTGAAGCGTTTTTTCTGTTTTTTGGAACACGATTTTTTCAAAAGCTATTGAAAAGGACTTCGGAATATGTTATAATACCCTCTGCAATCAATCATCTGCTGCCACCGGGTAGCGTGCTTTGGCACTCGCGCACGTCGTTAGGTCTTGGAAGACGTGTGACGGGTGTTTTTTCTTGGAAAGGAAGCCCCATCATGAAAATTCGAAATCCCTTTCGTCATCTGACCAAATTTGAATACAGCCTTTGGGCTACCTCGCTTGTCGTGGTGACCGCCTCCTTCTTCCTCGGCGGTGCCAACGGCATTCTGTCTCTGCTTGCCTCCCTCCTCGGTGTGACCGCGCTGATCTTCGTCGCCAAGGGTGACGTCAAGGGGCAGTTCCTCTGCGTCATCTTCTCCGTGCTTTACGCCATCGTCTCGTGGCAGCAGCGTTATTACGGCGAAATGATCACCTATCTCTTCATGAGTGCGCCCGCCGCGATCTTCAGCATCGTTTCGTGGATCCGCAATCCCTTTGACAAGGAAAAGAACGAGGTGCGCGTGGCAAGCATGACGCCTCTCAAGGCATTTCTCCTGATCCTGACGACCGCAGCGGTCACGGCATTGTTTTATTTCCTTCTGCGTGCCCTCGACACCGCCGAGCTTGCCGTCAGCACCTTTTCGGTCACCACCAGCTTTCTGGCGGCATCGCTTCTCTTTTTGCGCAGTCCCTACTACGCGCTGGCTTATGCCGTCAACGACGTCGTCCTGATCGTCCTGTGGGTGATCGCCTCGATCGGAGATCCTTCCTCCCTTTCGATGGTGGCTTGCTTTCTGATGTTCCTCTTCAACGATCTCTACGGCTTCTTCAACTGGCTGAAAATGCAACGCAGACAAGCCGGCGCGGATGTCTTGAAAAACAAATCCTGACAAAAACGAGCGGAGCTCCCAAGGGAGCTCCGCTCGTTTGTTATTCTTTTTTATTCAAAGTAAAGCGCACTGCGGATCAGCAAATCGTGATTGTCATTCCAGATCGTCTCAAACTGCTCGATCGGCAACGGACACCCCTCCACTCCGGTCTCGACCGTCACGGCGATCAGACCCTTCTGAAGCGCGCACCAATCACTGAACGAAGCGTCGTTGTTCTGCTTGTCCACCAGGTAATAGCCGTTCCGCCCCGCGATCGCCGACGCAAAGGCGCGGGTGTCGGCGGAGAGCGCCGCGTCCTGTCCGCAGTTCCAATAGATGACCTCTCCCTGTGAATGAATGCAAAGCACGGCTTGAATGCGGTCCAGGCTCTCGGTCAGCGCCGCCAACGCACGCGTTTCGGGCTCGGATGCCACCGCAGGGCCCTTGTAATTCTGACTGCTGGGACGGAAAATGCGGTCGTATTCCTCCCAACGCGCGTCGAAATTGCGGTTGAGATCGGTTCCGGCGGCATTCGCCTTCCAATATTTCAGATATTCGTTGACGTTGGTGTGATCCGTCATGCCAGCGGCAAAATCGGCGGAATAGATCGAATAGATCGCCCGATAGAGCGTCGGATCGCTCAACGAATCCATTCCCTCCTGCGAGAGCATGATCCCGTCGGGATTGCTCATCGGAACGATGTAAAAGCAATAGTTCTCCAGAATCGATGCGTAGGAGACCTCCTCGCACATTCCGTCGTCCAAATAGACCAGCATATATTCGATCTGCTTCATCACCAAAAGCGGCGTCATGTATTCTCTCCCGTGGATCCCTGCGCTGACGAGGATCTGACGCGGGGCTTCGGGATTGCCCAGCACCGCAAGATAGATCCTTCGTCCCGCAAGAGACAGCCCGATCGGGCGATGAGAAAGAGATTGCGGATAGGCTTGACAAAGAAGCTGCAGATCCTCCTCCATTTCGGCGTAAGAATACGCCGCGTCACTCACGTCGACGATCGGATTTTCACTCTCGCGCAAATATGCCGACGCATTGTGCGCCACGCTGCTCCATGTGGGAAACAGCGTTTTTTTCGCCTCCTCCGCCGCAGGAGGCTCGGTCTCGAGCGTTTTGGGCTCGGTCTCCGTCTCGGTCGGCGGACCGTTCTGCACCTCGGGCGCAGGCTGAGAGCAGGATGCCGTCTGCAGCATCAGCAGAATCAGCAAAAAAACAGCCAAAACTCGTTTCATAAATATCTTCCTCTCCGCTTGGCACTGCAAGCGTCATCCGATTCCGTCAATCCTCCGATATGCCGGCGGCATCCCACAAAAGCGCAAGCGCACGGCGCGCCGCCGCGTTGCGAACCTGTCTGCGGTCGGCCCCGATGGGAGCGCAAAAGCGCTCGACCGTCACACCGCCCGACGTTGCGACACCGATATACACCGTTCCCACGGGATCCTTCTCATTCCCGCCCCCAGGTCCTGCAAAGCCGGTCGTCGAAACGGCAAGCGTCGTTCCCAAGCGCTCCCGCGCACGGGCAGCCATCTCGGCGGCACACGCGGCGCTGACCTCGGTCTCTCTCGCGATCACGTCGGGATCCACGCCCAGCACACGCGTCTTGATCTCGTTGGTGTAGGTCACAAGCGCGCCCGAAAACACCGAAGAGCTTCCCGAAATGTCGGTGATCATCTTGGCGATCAGACCTCCCGTGCAGGACTCCGCGCTTCCCACCGTGATTCCGCGGCAGGCAAATTCCCGAACCAGCCTCCGACAAAGGACGGAGGAGGATACTTCTCTCTTTTCTTTCATAAAGCTCCTTTATTTCGCCATTGCGCAAAGAAATGCTCCTCGACTCCGGCGAGTTACTCCAATTCTCCGTAGATCTCCAAAAGCCGCTCCTCGACCTCATTCTTGCGACGGTCGATTTCGGCGGCACGGACGTAATCCGAGGCGGCGGAGCCAAACAGCTCCTCCTCCAGCCTCTCGAGCTCCTCCTCGAGCTCGGCACATTCACGGCGCAAGCGCTCGATCCGCGCGTTCTTTTTTCTCGCCTCGGCGGCGGCCTGCTTGTTTTTCAGATACTGCTCCTTGCCAGAGGAGACCGCGACAGGCGCCGCGCCCGCTTCGCTCCCGGCCGCTCTTTCGGCAATTCTTGCCGCCTTGTATTCTCCAAGCTCGGTGTATGCCCTTCCGACGCGGTCGACGTGAAAATCCAGAAGATCTCCCGCAAACGCGTCTCCCGGCTTGATCTCCAGGATCCGCGTGGCAAGCTTGTCGATCAGATAACGGTCGTGCGAGACCGTGACGATCGTTCCCTCAAACTGCCCCAGCGCACTCTCCAATGCCTCGCGCGAATCGATGTCGAGGTGGTTGGTCGGCTCGTCGAGCACCAGCAGATTCATCCGCGACAGGATCAGCTTTGCAAGCGTCAGACGCGCACGCTCTCCGCCGCTGAGCACCGACACCGACTTGAATACGCTCTCACCCGTGAAGCGAAACATGGCAAGCGTATTGCGGACGTCGGTCTCGTTCATGGTGGGATAGGTCGACCAAAGCTCCTCCAGCACGCTGTTCTCGGGCGTCAGATTCTGGTTTTCCTGATCGTAATATCCGATCTCCACGTTGTATCCGGTTTCGATCGTTCCCCCGGTCGGCGCGAGCCGCCCCAGGATCATTTTGATCAGCGTGGATTTTCCGCATCCGTTCGGGCCGATGATCAGCACGCGCTCGCCTCTCTTGACGAGGAAGGAGAGATCCTTGAACAAAGGTCTCCCCGGATATTCCATCGAGAGTCCCCGTGCCGCCAGCACGTCGTTTCCCGATGCCAGGGATTCCGAAAATCTCATCCGAATGGCGCGCGGCGCCTCCTGCGGTCGCTCCAGCTTTTCCATCTTGTCCAAAAGCTTCTGACGGCTCTCGGCGGCAATGATATTCCGCTCGCGGTTCCAGGCCCGCTGCTGCGCGATATAGGCCTCCTGCCGCGCGATCTCCTTTTGCTGATTCTTCCAATGGCGCTCGGCGATCTCGCGATCGATCCTTCTCTGCTCCATGCTCTTGGTATAGCCGCCGTTGTAAAGCTTGGCGCGGTGATGCTCAATGGCAAGCGTTTTGTTGGTCACGCGATCGAGAAAATAGCGGTCGTGCGAGATCACCATCACACATTTGGGGTAGGATACCAAAAAGCTCTCCAGCCACGCAAGGGTTGCGATGTCAAGATGGTTGGTCGGCTCGTCGAGCATCAGCACGTCCGGCTCGCGCGAGAGCTGGACGGCAAGTGCCAGACGCGTGCGCTGTCCGCCGCTGAGCGTGGAGACCGACTGCTCCATGGAAAGCTTATCAAACCCAAGCTTTTGCAGGATCGACGCGCAGCGCGAGCGAAATTCCAAGCCCCCCTCGCGCACGTAACGCTCGTGCAGATCGGTATACTCGCGAATCACCTCCGCCGAGCCCTCCTTCAGCCTCGGCTCGAGCTCCGCCAGCCGCGCCTCTGCCGCGAGCAGCTGTGGGAAGGCGGAATACATCCTTGAGAGCACGCTCTGCCCTTCCTCGCCCACCTCAAACGCACCGTCCTGCGTCAGAACGCCGACGGTCTTTCCTTTTGATAAATATACCTCTCCCTCGGTCGGGGTCTCCTCACCGAGGATCAGACGAAACAGGGTGGATTTCCCGCACCCGTTGACTCCAATGATGCCAAGCTTGTCGTTTTCCTCCAGGGAGAAGGTCACCTTCTCCAGGATCGGTACGGTTCCGTAGCTGAGAGAGAGCTGATTGATACTGATTGCCAACATATCCGTATTCTCCTCTCATCAGAGCTTGGTCTTGGCTTCGATGGCAACGCCCAGGATCCGCGCCCGTCCGGTCTCGAAGTCCTCGGGGGAAAGCGAGATCGGCTTGTAGGCATCGTTTTCGGGCTGTAGCACGATCTTGTGATTCTTCTTGAAAAACCGCTTGACCGTCGCACTCTCACCGTCAACCAGGCATGCCACGATGTCTCCGTTTTCGGCATATTGCTGCTTGTGGAACAACACGTATGTCCCCTCCACGATGCCGCAATTTTTCATGCTGTCTCCGCAGACCACAAGATAAAAATATTCCTCAATGTCGGAAACGTCGGCAAATTCGCGGCCCAAAAGCGTCTCATCGGTGACGATCGGCGCACCCGCACGGATCACACCGATCACAGGCACCATCCTCTGCGCGCGCAAGGCGAGGTAGGACGCCTCCGCGTTGCGCTTGCCCTCGTTCGTGCCAAGCAGCTCGTCAAGGCTCACCGCGAAGAAATCGGCAATGCGTGCCAGCTTGTCCGCCTTGGGGGTCGAGCGCCCGCTCTTCCAATCACTGAAGGTGGACGCAGAGATCCCCGTCGCCTTGGAAACCTGATAGACCGTGACGCTGTGCGACCGGAGAAGCTTTTCAAACGCCGCATATTCCATCATAATCTGACTCCTTTCGACACACTTTTTGCGAAAAAAACGTTCAAACGAACAAAAAACAAATTGCTTTTTGTGTATTTTTACAGAATATTTCTGTTTTCCGAAATATCTATTGACAATATTTCGGAAATGCGATATAATGAATACACCCAAATATATTATATCGGATTTCCAATGGAATGTCAAGGAGAAAAGTAAAATATTTTTATATTTTCTACAATATCTTTCAAACAAAGCCTTTTTTCGACAAAACAACGCATCAAAATCAGAAAACCAAGGCAATCGGACAAGCAATCGGATTTCCGTACATAAAAACAAATATTTTTGAAATCATTTTGTTTTTTTATTTCGCATTTTCGAATTTTTGGGCAAAAAAAGAGGTCAAAAAAGCATTTTTCACAGGAGGTACTATGATCGAAAGCAAACAGCAGCAGCCGCGATCCCACGCAGACGAAAGGCTCGAGCGCACGCGCAACTTTTTGTGCGGCTATCAGCTTTGTCTGGATATGCTCAATCTGAGAACATACGAGCGCCGACGCGCAAAAGCCTTTTCGGACGACTGCGACTGCGAGGACATCCTGTTGGGCAACGAAGCCTTTTGGCGCGCGAGAATGTATGAGGTCAGCACCCTGATTTCAAGCATGAGAAACGGGCGCGAGAAGCTCATCCTTTATTATCATTACATCCGTGGAGAGAGCATCGAGCACGCCGCCAACATGCTCGGCATCTCCCGCCGCACCGGCTATCGCCTGCACCAAAAAGGACTTTTGCAAGCCTCCTTTCTCTTAAAAAAAGAGGGACTTTCAGAATGATGATTTGAAGTGAGGTCTATTTCTTTTTCGCAAGTGGCTTTTTGAAAAAAAAACGCAATCGCAAAAAACGCTTCCCCACAAAAAATCATCCAAGGTATAAAAAAACAGATTTCGCGGATACTAATAAAAAAATCGGGAGGTTTTTGAGGATGATGAACGAAGCAAAAAGCTCGGATATGATTTGCGCCATGAAGAAACACAAGACCGCGATCTGCATCGCGCTCGGTGTGGCGGGGGGACTCACCCTTCTCGGTGTCGCGGCGATCGCCGTGTGGAACTCCAAGCAGCTCCGCACCGCACGTGCTGTGAAGCGCACAGGCAAGATCCTGTATCAGGTCGGCACGGCGATGCGGAACGTCTCCTGCGTGGAGGATCACTGAATCAACAAAAGCAGAGGGGAAAGCCGCCAAACGGCTTTCCCCTCTGTGTTGCTTCCGCGCTTGCTTATTCTGCGGAAATGATATAGTCGTAAATCGGCTGACCGCCCGACAGGCAAACGATCTCCGCACCTGCGCCGATTTTTTCGCGCAGGATGGCAACCGCCGTTTCGGCACGTGCCTCGTCAATCGCCTCACCGTAAAACACCGTCACGTAGGACGCATCTGCAAAGCTTTCTCCGATCGCGGCAAGACAGTCGGCATTGTTGTCTGCCGAGCAAATGATCTTTCCGTCCACCAACGCCATGGTCTGACCACTGCTGATCTTGATTCCCTCGATCGAGGTGTCTCTCACGGCATAGGTCACCTGTGCCGTACGCACAGCCGCAATCGCCTCGGTCATCTGCGCGGTATTGGTCGCCTCATCCGCCTCGGGCTCAAAGCCGATCATGGCGGAAATGCCCTGCGGCACGCTCTTGGTCGGCAAAACGATCACCTTTTTGTCGCTGATCATCTCCGCCGCCTGCGCGGCAACCATCTGAATGTTCTTGTTGTTGGGCAACACGTAAACGTTCTTCGCCGGAGTGCGATTGACACCGTCGATGATGTCCTGCGTGCTGGGATTCATGGTCTGGCCGCCAAACACCGTGACGTCAACGCCCAGGTCGAGGAATGCCGCACGGATTCCTTCGCCCATACAGATGCTGACAAAGCCAAACTCCTTCTCGGCCGTTGCAACGATTGCCTCGGGTGCCTCCGCTGTCGGGTTCTCTGCCTTGGACGTCTCGTTGGCAACCAGGTTCGAGTGCTGCAGGCGCATATTTTCCACCTTCAAGGTTTCCAGCTCACCGTATTCCAGCGCCTTCTCGATCACCTGTCCGGGGTGGTTGGTGTGTACGTGCAGCTTGATAATATCCTCCGCGTCCACGAATACCACGCTGTCTCCGATTCCGCAAACCAGATCGTGGAAATCCGTTGCCGTTCCCTCGCCGCGATATTTTGCCTTCTTGGCAACGACGCACTCTGTGCAATATGCAAATTCGATCGAATTGGTGTCAAAATCCGCAAAGCTCGCGCGCACCTCGCCCGCCTCGGTGCTTTCCTTGGCAACAACGGGGTTGAACTTGAGCGCGGCAAGCATACCCGAGATCAAGAACAGGAATCCGTAGCCACCTGCGTCCACCACGTTGGCTTCCTTGAGCACAGGCAGCAGGTCGGGGGTCTTCGCCAGCGTTTTTTCACCGGTTTTCAATACGTATCCGAACAGTCCCACGGGGTCGTCCTTATAGCGCCCCTTGGAAACGCGCTCAACAGCCTTTTCGGCACACACGCGCATGACTGTGAGGATCGTGCCCTCGGTCGGCGTCATGACCGCCTTGTATGCCTCGTCGGTTCCTCTCTTCAGCGCCGCCGCGATATCCGCAGCCGTTGCGGTGTCCAATCCCTTGAGGGATTTTGCGATTCCGCGGAAGAAGAGCGACAGAATGGCTCCCGAGTTTCCGCGTGCCGAGCGCAGCACCATGTTGGCGATCTTTTCGGCACAATCGCCGACCGTGCCGTCGAATCCGCTCAGCGTACGCACCGAGACCATCGTCAGCGTCATATTGATTCCCGTATCTCCGTCGGGAACGGGGAACACGTTCATGTTGTTGATGACGACCTTGTTGTTATCCAGGGCATTTGCCGCCGAGATGACCATGTCGCACAGAGTATGTCCGTCGATTACCATGTCAATTACCTCTCACTTCCCAAATAAAACAGTGCCAACGTTCCGGGACCGGAATGTGCGCCGATCACGGGGCCGATAAAATTGATCACCACCTGCTTGACACCGAGCTCCTCGCGCACGCGGGACTCCAGATATTCCGCATCCTCAACGCAATCGCCGTGGCTGATGAACATCACGTCGTTCCGCCCCTCCAGCATCGTATCCTTTGCCTTTTGGAAGATCGCATCGATGGCAGCGCGTCTGCCGCGTGCCTTGGAAACGTTGATGAGCTTTCCGGCATTATCCATGTGCAAAACAGGCTTGACATTGAGCAGCGAGCCGACAACGGCCGTCGCCGCACTGATGCGTCCGCCTCTCTTGAGGAAGAACAGATCGTCCACCGTGAACCAGTGGCACAGATTGAGCTTGTTTGTCTCAACGAAATCCTTCACGCTGTCAATGTCCGCGCCGTTTTCCTTCATCTTTGCGGCATACCAGACCAACAAGCCCTGTCCCATCGAGGCACAGAGAGTGTCCACCGCATAAAGCTTGCGATCGGGATACTGCTCAGCCAACTCTCGAAGAGCAACCGCGCCCGCAGAAAAGGTTCCGCTCAGTCCGGAGGAGAATCCGAGATAGAGCAGATCCACATCCTCCTTCAATATCTCTCCGAAGAACTCCAAAAACTGCTCGATGCTCACGGCGTTGGTCGTTGCACTCTTTTTCTCGCGCAGCATTCCATAGATCTCGCGAACCTCTTTTTCATTCTTCGCCTTCATCTCGACGCCGTCCACCATCACGTTGAGTTGAACGGTGCGCAGTCCGAGCTGCTCGGACATCTCGGGGGAAAGATCTGACGAGGAATCGGTAACAATGACATAATTTCTCATGATGTTTTCTCCTTTCGTTT
Source organism: Eubacteriales bacterium (assembly GCA_045534435.1). Classification (GTDB taxonomy): domain Bacteria; phylum Bacillota; class Clostridia; order Oscillospirales; family CAG-272; genus UMGS1865. The sequence goes on along the minus strand of JAZSJS010000069.1, from coordinate 24,676 downwards.
GAGAACACGCCGCTTTTTGCAGGCAACCTGCCGGTGTGCTCCGATGCTGCCACCCTCGGTGGCTTGATTTTTATCGTTTTTTGCTGTCAAAGCAAGACGTGTTCAAGGTGATGCTTGATCGGCTTCCGAACGATTCGGCCCGGCAACGTGCTCACTGCCCTCCCGCTCCTCGGCAACCAACCTGAGATTGTCATATATCTTTTGCAACGTATTGTAAAACGCAGCAAGCTCCTCCGGGGAAATCCCCGCGGCAACGCGATCCTGCACCTGCAAGCCCTCCTCGGAAATCGAGAGCGCAAGCTGCTCACCCTTTTCGGTCAGTGTGATGTGCGCGTTATAATTCTTGCGCTTTCCGTGACCCGTCTTGGGCATTTGCACGTAGCCCTGCTTCAAAAGCATCTCCAATTCCCGCGACACCAACGAGCGCGAGATCATGCTCTTTGCCGCGAGCTCCGCCGCCGTCAATCCCTCGGGGTGAGAGTGCAGCTCGTAGATCCAGAAAATATGAACGCTCTTCACGCCGAATCCGGGGGCAACGTCGATCTTGATTTTATGAATACACTTGTGAATTCCATCGATCAAAAGCGTGAACAGATAAAATCTTTCCGCAATCATAGAACGACAACCAACCTCCATTCCTTTTCTCATAAATGTTGACAAGTGAACATCTTCTCTCCCTATTATAGCACAAACATGTTCACTTGTCAACATTTTTCTCCAAAGAAAGGAAAAGAATTCACAAAATTCAAAAGTCGGAAAATTCATCCAAAAGAATCTTACCTTTTCTATTATACATCATAATATAAAAAATCCAAAAAAACAACCCCTCATCCAAAATTCACCGTCTACTCTTTTTTCATCTTGCTCCAATGACAGTAGAAACCGTCTCTACCAAGAGTAGAATCACGATTTTCACCGCAAAACGACTTTTTGCAAGCTTTTGCTCGGTCTTGCGAGGGAATGAAGCTTTTTCAGAGCGCTACCTGTGAATGTTTTGCGAGGGGCGGCCGTCACACATCGCGCGGGGTTGATTGTTCACCATCCGGTTGCCTTTCACAACAAAAAACGGACGTGTATTGCGCGTCCCTACGTTGTTTGCTTTGATTCGGATGAATTGGCATGATCAATTGGACTTTGACGAACCCTCTCACCCGCTTCGCGGGAGCTCTCCCAAAGGGAGAGCCTTTCTTTTTGCCTCCCCCTTTGGAAGATGGGGTCATATGTCCCATAGCAACAAGTGACGGAGAAGGCGATCTCCCGACCCATCAAATTGATCGCTCTTTCATTCCATCGCACAAATCAACGAAACAATGTAGGGGGCGCCCCCCTACGAAAAAGAATTTTTATCTTACCGTTTCAAATTTGATTTGTCGGTACATTCAACGACTTGTAACGAAGGCTCCCTCCGAGAGGGAGCTGTCGAGCGAATGCGAGACTGAGGGAGCCTGCGGGATAAACAAAAAAGCTCGTTCCATCCAAGCCAAAAAGATCTCATTTCGCGTGCTCCTTCCGTCATTTTCTTGCGAAAATGCCACCTCCCTCCCGGAGGGAGGCTCACGTCACCTGTGCAAACCCTTCGCTCCATTAAACCTCGAAGCACAACCACCCAAATCCAAACAACCTTGAAGGGTGTTTTGGGTCGTGGGTCCCAAAACAACTGCGGGAGCAATCGATTGGTCGAGCGCAGAGATAAAGAATTACGTTTACACCCCTGCGATAAAAGTTTTTGAAAAGACCAGAGAAACTTTTTTCAAAAAGTTTCTCTGGTCGCCGAAGGCAAAAAAGGGGTGTGGGGGAACTTTTTGAAAAAAGTTCCCCCACAAATTGCATCCCACAGAATGCATTCTGTCTTTCAATTTTCGACCATACTCTGCGCGGCGGCAAGAATGCCGATCTTTCCGCTTTCGTAGGTCAAGCCGCCCTGGAAAAAGGCAGTGAAGGGCGGGCGCAGCGGTCCGTCGGCAGAAAGCTCGATCGAGCTGCCCTGCGTGAATGCCCCCGCCGCCATGATCACGCGGTCGTTGTAGCCGGGCATTGCCCACGGCTCGGGCGTCACAAAGGAATCGACGGGCGAGCCCTGCTGAATGCCGCGACAAAAGGCACAGAGAAGCTCCTCGGAGCCGGTGATCACGGTCTGAATGATGTCATAACGCTCCTCGTTCCAACGAGGCTCAACGTCAAAGCCCAGCTTTTCAAACATATATGCCGCCAAGTGCGCAGTTTTGAGCGCTTGCGCGGTCGTGTGCGGGGCGTAGAAGAGTCCTTTGTACATCAGCTTGTTCTGTCCGAGAGAGGCGCCGACCTCCGCTCCGATACCGACCGAGGTCAGCCGATAGCTTGCAAGCTCGACTGCGCGCTTTGTTCCCGCGAGGTAGCCGCCGCTTTCCGCCATTCCTCCGCCCGGATTCTTGATGAGCGAGCCGATGATGAGATCGGCTCCGAGAGCCGAGGGCTCAAGCGTTTCCACAAACTCTCCGTAGCAGTTGTCCACCACCACAAAGGTGTCGGGACTGATGCCATGAACGAAATCGGCAAGTCTGCCAATGTCACGCACACTCAGCGTCTTGCGGTTGAGATAGCCCTTCGAGCGTTGTACAAACACCATTTTCGCACGTTTGCCCAAGGCGCGGAGCTTGTCCGCGATCTCGTCAAACCGGAAGCTGCCGTCCTCGTTCAGATCGGTCTGCTCATAGTCCACTCCAAAATCGCGCAAAGAGCCGTCCCCCGGAGTTCCGGTCAGTCCGATGACCTCCTCCAGAGTGTCGTAGGGCTTCCCTGCCACCGAGTACATCACGTCGCCCGGACGCAGAATGCCGAACAGACCGATGGTGAGTGCGTGCGTACCGCTGACGATGCTGTGGCGCACAAGCGCCGCCTCCGCGCCCATCACGTCTGCCCAGATCGCGTCCAAAACGTCTCTGCCGCGATCGTCGTAGCCATATCCGCTTCCCGATTGGAACATCGCGTCACATACGCGATGCTCACGGAAGGCATCCATCACCTTTTGCGTGTTTTCAAAGGCTATGCGGTCGATCCGCGCAAAATGCTCCGCCAATGCGATCTCTGCCTCGGCGGCAAGCTGATTGATTTTTTCGGAAAATATCATAATGTGTTACTTCGTTTTCAAAAACGGCCTTTCTGATCTCAAAAATCTCTTTTTCACGGGTTATTCCGCGATGTAATCGTCGGGATCGATGCTGGGAAACTCGACTTCCTTCGCCGCGTCGCGATTGGTCACGTCGTGGTAAAACGCCACCTTCGCCGCGCTCATATAAGGAGACAGGAAGAAGATGCCGATTCCACAGGTGCAGCACACGGCAAGCAAGCTCAAGCCAAAGAAGCTGAAATCCAGACAGAACAGCCGCCATTTTTTCCCCTTCATCAGGGTTGCCGAGCTGCGCAACGCGTCCAAAGGACTCATCTCGGGATATTCGGCAAGGATCGTGTAGCAAAACGCATAGCGATAGGAGATCCAAACCGACGCTGCTATTGTCGCCACCGCGACCGCAAACATCAAAAGCGTCCAAAGCACCACCGTCACAATCACTCCGTTCTCCGGAGTCCCCTCGACCAAAGCCAACTCAAACGCCGCCGGAAGCACTCCGAAGAGCATGACGGCATAAAGCGGCAGCGCGATCAGAATATTCAACAGCGAATAGATCAGATGCAAGCCGATCGATTTTGCGTAAGTCGTTTTAAAATACCGGAACAGCACCGAAAGATCCTTTCCGTTGCCGTCCATCACGTTCAGCTGATATTTTTGATAGCCGAGATGCATCGGAGCACCGACAAAAAGCGAAAATGCGATTCCGAAAATACCGCCGACGAGTCCCAATATAAGCAGCACGGGGATCGCGGGGCTACCCTCGAAGAGCATGGAAAAATCTCTTGCCTGCCAAGCCTCGGCAAGATCCCGGATCGGGAAGGAGCCGCCGCCAACGTCAACGTTTACGCCGGACGTGTTGACGGAAATCTCACCCGACGAAATGCCGCCGAGAAGCGATGCCAGAAGGGATGCGGCAAAGGCATACCAATAGCAGGGGCGAAGCTTCTCACGCGCCATGGCACGGTAATATGCCGCGTTTTTCTTGGGAGGCGGTTGCGAAAAATCGCCCTGTGCCGCAAAATCCTGCGCCTGATAATCCTGAAAATTGTGATCCATATGAAATCCTCCTTATTCCGCGACGTAATCGTCGGGATCGATGCTCGGAAATTCGACTTCCTTTGCCGCGTCGCGGTTGGCGGCATCATGGTAAAAGGCGGCGTGTGAGGTCTGCATATACGCCATCAGAACGTATTCTCCGATCATTCCGCCGATGCCGCAGGTCAGAAGCGTGGCGGGGATGTAAAGCAGGAACCAACCGATGAAGCTGCATTCCAGACAAAACAGCTTCCATTTTCTTCCCTTCATCAGCACTGCGGAGCTGCGCAACGCATCGATCGCGCGCATCTCGGGATATTCGGCGAGAATGAAGGGGGCCATGGCATATCGGTAAAGAACAGCAGCAAAAGCAGCAACCCATGCGATCAGGAGCGGGAAGAAAAGAACCGGGAAAAGGATCTCACTGTCGAGCAGGGCGGAAACAAATCCGGAAATGAATGCGACAACGAACATCGCCATCACAAAGCCAAACACGATCAGCGCCTGCCAGCCAATGAGTCCGACCGATTTCCAATATGCCTTTTTGAAATAGGAAAAGAGCGAGCCAATCTCGACCGGCTTGCCGTCCATGAGGTCCAGATGCAGGCGCGAATATCCCACCGTCAAAGGACCCGAAACAAGGAACATTCCGACAAACATCAGAGCATATCCGAACAAAAACGCGAACACGGTAAAAACGGGATTTTCAGTTCCCGAGATCGCATCAAAAACGACGCCGGTAGCAACGGCAATCAGCATCGGAATGAGGCCAACCATCGCACTCAAGCCCTGCAACAGCGTATACAGGAAGCCTCCGACCGAGGTCATCACCCAATTGCCCTTGAGCTTCTCACGTGCACGTGCGCGGAAATAGCGCGCGTTTTTGGTGGCGGGTGCTGCCTCACCGGGCTGCTCCTGCTGATAAAATTCAAACTGATTGTTCTGATCCATTTGTTTTTTCTCCTTTCTTTTTGAGAGGACGCTATTTTCATTACAGAGGCAGGCATCCCCGACTGTCTCCTCTCCCACAAACGAGAGTATGCTTCAATTTTCCTTCAAAAATCCTGCACGATTCTGCGGAAGGTCTCACCGCGCACGGCAAAATTCGGGAAGGCGTCAAAGCTGGCACAGGCGGGCGAAAGCAGGACGACGTCCCCCGCCTTGGCGATCGTGCGTGCCAGGACAACCGCTTTGGTGAAATCCGACTCCCGATGGATCGGAAGCATCCCCGTCTGCACCTCGGGGTGCATCTGCAATGCCTCCAGGATCTTCGGCGCCGTGGCTCCCGTGAGCACCACCGCCTTGGCATGCTTGCACAGAGCGTCCGCCAAGGGGGCGAAGGGGATCTTTTTGTCGTATCCGCCACAGATCACGATCGGACGGTGCGGCGCGAGCGCCGACAGTGCCGCCGCCGTGCGCGCGGGGCTGGAATCGATCGAGCTGTTGTAATAGGTCACGCCGTCAAGCTCACGCACGGGCTCCAGGCGGTGCGCAACGCCCCGGAAGGTCGACGCAACCGCGAAAACATCCGCATCGGACACCCATCCGTCGGTCAACGCGATCGCCGTCATGCAATTCTCCACGTTGTGAACTCCCGGAAGAAAGAGATCCTTGCGATCCAGCACCGCTCGTGTCTCGGTGCCATCCCACATCATGATCCTCCCGTCGGAAAGCCAGAGTGCGCGATCTCCCTTGCGCAGCAGATCTCCGAACGCATCCAAAGACGTCTTTTGTGAGGAAAAGAGGGTTCGCGGCAGGCTTGCCTCCTCTGCCATTTTTCTCGTTTCGGCATTCTCGGCATTGGTGACCAGCCGCTCACATCCCGCATTTTGATAGATATTCTTTTTCGCAGCGACGTATTCCTCCATTCCCGTGTGCCAATCGAGGTGGTTTGGCGTGACGTTCGTCACCGCCGCACGGCAAGGCGATCTCTTCAGGGTTTGCAGCTGAAAACTCGAGAGCTCCACCACGCAAAAATCATCCTCCGACATCGAATCGACCTTTGGAAGCAGAGGCTGGCCGATGTTTCCTCCCACGAAAACGCACCCCCGTCCGCGACGGCGGCATGCCTGCTCCAGCATCAATCCCGTCAGCGTGGTCGTGGTGGTTTTGCCGTCACTGCCTGTGATCCCGATGACCGTCGCCGGACAGAGTGCAAAGAAAAGCTCCATTTCCGAGGAAAGGATCGCACCGCTCGCGACCGCCGAGCCAAGCGCGGGGTGATCGGGACGAAGTCCGGGGGAACGGAAAATGAAATCTCCCGTCAGGGCATCCAGATAGGACTGCCCGAGACACAGGTCGACACCGCGCGCCTCCATGCGCTCGGCCGCCTCTCCCAGCTCCTGTCGCGTTTTGCGATCGTGAACCGTCACCGAAGCACCGCACGAAAGCAAAAAATCAACGAGCGGAAGATTGGAAACACCAAGTCCGATCACCGCGCATCGCGCACCGACAAGGCGCTCCCGCCATTCGATTCCCGTCACGTTTTCACCCCCTTACAGATTCTAACTATATTATATTCCTTTTTTCCAAAAAGTGCAATAGATTTCGGCAAAAATGATCGCGATCTTTTCATCTTCCGCCTCCTTCTCCGAAAAAACATGAATAAAAGATAAATTTTTCTCTTGCCTCCTTGATTTTGGGAGAAAAATATACTATAATAGAAGAGAATATAATGGTGAGGTATGCCCTCACGCCGATGAAAGGAAGATGAAATATGACACGCGTATCCAAGCATAACTATTACTTAGACATCGCACAGACCGTGGCAGAGCGCTCCACTTGCCTGAGAAAGATGTTCGGAGCGATCATCGTCAAGAACGACTCGATCATTTCCACCGGCTATAACGGAGCTCCCCGCGGTCGCAAAAACTGCTCGGACCTCGGGGTTTGTATGCGAGACAAGCTGAACATTCCCAGAGGAGAGCGCTATGAGCTCTGCCGCTCGGTCCATGCCGAGGCAAACGCGATCATCGCCGCCTCCCGTGAGCAGATGCTGGGCGCGACGCTCTATATGTCCTGTCTGGACACCAAAACGGGAGAGCTTGTGCCGGGAACCAATTCCTGCATGATGTGCAAGCGTCAGATCCTGAACGCGGGCATCTCCACCGTCATCGTTCGCGACACCAAGGATGAATACCGCGTCATCGACGTCACCGAATGGATCGAGGACGACGACTCCCTGTCTGGCGTCTTTGGATATTGATTTTGGAAAGGACTCCGCACATGATGAAACGCAACCTCCTTCGCACACTTCTCCTCTTGCTGACGGCTCTGCTTTTGCTCTCCTCGTGCTCCAGACTTCCCGATCTTGACTATCAAAACGGCAGCTTCGTCAACAAAAAAAGCGGTGTTTCCTATCTCGCCGCCCCTCTCACCTACAAGGCAAAAAACCGTGTGGAAAACGGAGAGATCGCCAAGATCCCCTATTCCAAGATCGACGATATGATCCTCTATTCGATCGATAAGGTCGATTCCGAGCAATATCTCACCAACGAGGAAAGTCAGCTCTTCTACAATTCCACCATGACACTCCCCGCGCTTTGGGAGATGGGAGCCGAGAGGATCAACGTCGTCTCGTCCGCCACCGTTCAGTATTCGATCGTTTCGATCACCGAGAGCGAGGATATCTCCGCCATTATAAATGCTTATCAGAGCGGCGTGCATTTTTCGCAGGAGGAGATCAGTCTCGAGCTGACGCCCAAGCGCTACGATCTCGAGTTTGATTCCTCGACCTATCCCGCCTTCTATTACACCCTGACCTATTGGTCCTTCCCCACCGAGGTGTTGGTCTACGAGGTCATCGAGAGCACCGAGGGCTTCACCTCCTCCTATGACGGAATCGAGGTCACCTTTGAAAGCTTTGAGGACGAGACCTACGCAGTCTACCATTTTGGAAAGTATCTGCTGTATGATCGCGTCACCCAACAGTGCTATCCCATCGGCGACACCGTCGCCAAGCATTTGGCTTAAATACGGTTCAAATAAGCAATTCTGCAAGAAAGGAGAAGGCTCATGATCCCGGCACAGATGGAAACCGAAAAGAAAACCGACGGAGAGCCCTGTCACGCGCGACGCGTCTGCTTCGTTTGCACGGGAAACACCTGTCGCTCTCCAATGGCGGAGGCGGTCACAAACGCTTTGGCTTGGGACACGCTCAACGGCTATCCCGAGGCGGTGCGCGACGCACTCACGCCGCCGATCCGCGCCTTCAGCGCCGGGCTTTATGCCGAAAACGGCGCTCCGATCTCTCAAAATGCAGTCAGAGCCCTGGAGGCTGCCGGTGTGGCGGTGATCCCGGGAAGAGATTATCACAACCACCTTGCGCACACCGTCACGCAAGAGGACGTTGACTCCTCCGATCTTCTGGTTGCAATGTCCCCCTCACACGCGATGGAGCTGATGATGCGCTTTCCCGCAGCGGCACAAAGGATCGTGATGATGCCGAGCGCGATCTCGGATCCGTTCGGCGGAGATCTTTCGCTCTATCAAGCCTGTCTTGACGAAATCACGGAGGGTGTCCGTCGGCTTCTCTTTGAGGAGGCTGCAGAATGAGCGCGCCGTCGCTGACGGTCGTTCGCCTCTCGCGAGAGCATCTTGGCAAGGTTGCCGAGCTGGAGCGGCTCTGCTTTTCGGAGCCATGGAGCGAAAAATCTCTGGAGCTTTTGCTGGGAGACGCGGCGATCGGCTTCGTCTGCCTTCGTGACACGCAGGTCTTGGCTTACGGCGGGATGCTGTGGGCACCCGACGAGGGACAGATCACCAACGTCGCCGTGCATCCGTCCGCGCGCCGATGCGGCTGCGCACGCGCGATCCTGGCGGCACTCTCCGACGCGGCACGGGCAAAAAGCGCAACGCAGATCTCCTTGGAGGTGCGTCGCTCCAACGCGGCTGCCATCGCGCTCTACGAGCAGGACGGCTACGTCACCGTCGGAGCACGCAAACATTTCTACCGCAATCCGCGCGAGGACGCGCTGATCATGATCCGAACCATCGAATGAACGCCGGCATCTTCAAACAAAAGCGAGCCCGCAGACATCGACTAACTTCTGACAAAAGGAATCTATATGTATATTCTGGGAATGGAAAGCTCCTGCGACGAGACGTCCGCCGCGGTAGTGGAAATGGGAGACGGCGTACGCGCCATTCGCTCCAACATTGTGGCGTCACAAATTGAAACGCATCGGCTCTACGGCGGCGTCGTTCCCGAGATCGCAAGCCGTGCGCACGTGGAAGCGATCTCCGGGATCACCTACGAAGCACTTGCCAAGGCAGGAATCGGCGTCAAGGATCTCGGCGCCGTTGCCGTCACCTCTCATCCCGGTCTGATCGGCGCCTTGCTGGTTGGCGTAAACTTTGCAAAATCGCTGGCCTACTCGCGCAAGCTTCCCCTGGTGTCGGTCAACCACATTCACGGTCACGTGGCGGCGGCATACCTGTCGCATCCCACGCTCGAGCCGCCCTTTCTGGCCTTGGTGGTCTCGGGCGGTCACACCTCGTTCTATCTTGTGAAGGACTATACCGATTTTTCTGAGATCGGCGGAACGAGAGACGACGCGGCGGGAGAAGCCTTCGACAAGATCGGACGCGTCATCGGAATGCCCTATCCCGGCGGAGCGGCACTCGACAAGCTTGCCTATGAGGGCGATCCCAAGGCGATCACGCTTCCCTCTCCCGCGCTCGGCAAGGATACGCTCGACCTTTCCTTCAGCGGCATCAAGACCGCCACGCTCAATTATCTGAACGGGATGGCACAGCGCAAGGAGGAGATCAACCGCGCCGACGTTGCGGCGTCTTATACCTACCGCATCGTCACCGCCATCGCACAGAAAACCGAAGCGGCACTGCTTCAGAGCGGAATGAAAACGCTGGTGCTTGCCGGCGGTGTCGCCGCCAACTCGCATCTGCGCGCTGCCCTGGAGAAGCTCTGCGCGCGCATGGGTGTCACGCTTTGCATGCCCGACCGCTCGCTGTGCGGAGACAACGGCGCGATGATCGCCGCTGCGGGCTACTTCGAATGCCTGCGCGGTCGCTTTGCCGACACCTCTCTCAACGCATCTGCCGGCGACGATCTTTGAGCGCTTTCCGAGATGCCAAAAAACGCGAATTGGACATTTTCAACGAAAATTTGTAAATAAATTTCTGTTTTAATTTTTTTGATTTTCCACAAGGTTTTTCCACAGGCTGTGAAAAATATTTGAAAAGCCTCAAAAAAGGAATCATCCACTCAAAAATACGCAAAAAATGGCGATTTTGATTGCAAAAAACGCAATTTTGAGACAAAAAGCAGAAAAATTGCGGCTTTTTGGCCATGTGGAAAACTATTTTACCCTGTTAAAGCGGAAACGCATTCCGCAAAAATCATTGTGTCAACTTGCACAAAATCAGCTCGAAAAAAGAAAGGAGCTCCCTCTTATGGAGCAGAAAAAAAACACGCCGACCGCCTCCAGCCGTCCCCGTCTCGGTGAGGAATATCCCAACGTCTCGCCCGCAGTCATTCGTCGCCTGCCGCGCTATTTTCGCTATCTGCGTGAGCTGATCCGACAGGACAAATCGCGCATCAGCTCGGGAGAGCTGTCTGCCCTCATGGGCGTGACCGCCTCTCAGATCCGCCAGGATCTCAACTGCTTTGGCGGCTTCGGTCAGCAGGGCTACGGCTATAACGTCAACTATCTCTACGCTCGCATCTGTGAGCTGCTCGGTGTCGAGGCGGGCTTGCATGCCATCATCATCGGCGCGGGCAACCTCGGTCGCGCGCTGGTTCGCGCTCCCATGTTCGAAAAACGCGGTGTCGATATTGTGGCAATGTTCGATATCGATCCAGAGCTGGTCGGAAAAACCTTTGGCTGCGTGACAGTTCGCAGTATGGACGAGCTCGAGCAGTTCTGCCAAGAGGTTCGCGTGGACATGGCGGTCCTCACCCTTCCCAAGGAATATGCCGCCGAGGTCTCGGAGCGCCTGCTTGCCTGCAACATCCGCGGGCTCTGGAATTTCACCGGCAAGGATCTGGATCTTGAAAGTGAAGATGCCGTCGTCGAAAACGTACATCTGGGCGACTCCTTGATGATCCTGAACTACCGCATCTGCCATCCCACCGATCAACAGCCCTCTTGAACGAGAATCTGCAAAAGTCACACCGATCGAAAAGATAAGGAACATATAAACGCATGAAATTGAATTTTCAACAGGACGTAATCAATCTGCCCGGCTCCGTGCTCTCACACGCCGACGCAGATGCCACACAGCTGCGCGTGCTTTTGTGGGTGGCATCCGATCCCTCTCTCGCGGGAAAGCCGCGTCAGCTGGCAAAGCTGGCGGACTGCACGCCAAAGGTTGCGGATTCGGCTCTGACCTATTGGCGCGAGCGTGGCATTTTGACCGACGGAGAAGCGCTTCCCGTCATGGCAACACCAACCGTCACATCAGATGCCGCCAAGCCCTCCTCCCGCGTGCTGATGCACCGCGCGGATGAGCTCCCCACCTACACCTCAACAGAGCTTGCCGCCATGCTGGAAAAGCGCGAATCCCTGCGCATTCTCATTGACGAGACGCAACGGATGCTCGGAAAAATATTCAACCTCTCCGAGGTCAACACGCTTGTCGGTATGGTGGACTATCTCGGCATGAGCATGGAATGTATTCTGATTTTGTTCGCGCATTGCAAGCGCATCGAAAAAACCAGCCTGCGCGCGATCGAAAAATATGCCTATTCTCTGGTGGACCGCGACATCACCACCGCCGAAGCACTCGAGGAAGAGATCCGCACCGTGGAAGCACTTCGCAGCTTCGAGGGCGAGGTGCGCGCGTTGTTTGGCTTGAAGAGCCGCGCGCTGACCGCCAAGGAAAACAAAATGCTTCGCGCGTGGGTTTCGTTCGGCTACGGAATCGACGTAGTTCGCCGTGCCTATGAGTTGACCGTCAACGCCACGGGAGAGGCATCGTTGCCTTATGCCAATTCGATTCTCGAGCGTTGGAATTCCGAAGGACTGCATTCCCCGGAGGAGATCGACCGCGCAAACGAAGATCAACAAACAAAAAAGAGCGGAAAAGCCGCTCAAAAAGGAAACGGGAAGCCCACGCTGGGCAATAGCTTTGATACCGATGACTTCCTCAAAGCCGCCCTGCGACGCAGCTTCCCCGAAAAGAAAGAGCAACCGTGACTTGAATTTTGGAAAACGAGGAGACCACGATGAGTTATAATAAGGAAAATTTCAAGCGCATCCGCGCCGAATACGAAACAAAAGCCCTGCGCGCCGAGGAGGATGCCGACGCACGCCGTCGCGAGCTTCATCAAGCCATTCCCGAGCTGCGTCTTTTGGACTCCAGACTCTCCTCCTTTGGTCTGCGCATCATGGATGAGGTGCTCCGCGGCGGAGATTCCGTCAAAAACATCGCCAAGTTGCGCGCCGAAAACGAAGCCATTTCCGCCGAGCGTGCGGCGCTGTTGCGGCAAAACGGCTATCCGGAAGACTATTCTTCCCCGAAATACGAATGTCAGGCCTGCCGCGACACCGGCTACGTCGGGATCAAAATGTGTGCCTGTATGCGCCAACGCCTGATCGAAGCCGGTATGGAAAGCTCCGGCCTCTCCGCGCTCATGAAAAAGCAATCCTTTGACAATTTTTCGCTTGACTATTATCGGACCGACAGCGAGGTCTTTGCCTGCATGAGCCGCAATTTTGAAACCATCCGTGCCTATGCCGAAAATTTCCGCATCGAAGCCGGCTCCCCAGCCCCCGAAAGCCTCCTCTTTTTGGGCGGCACGGGATTGGGTAAGACCCATCTTTCAACCGCTATCGCACGCACCGTGATCGAGCGTGGATACGACGTCTTCTACAACAGCGCCGTCGGGATGCTCTCGGATTTTGAAAGCAGACGCTTCGGAAACGGCTTGGTGGAAAGTGAGGGAGACAATACCGCGCGCTATACCGAATGCGAGCTTTTGATCATCGACGACCTTGGGACCGAGGTGGTGAATCAATTCACGCTCTCCTGTCTCTATCACGTACTGAATACCCGCCTCAATCTCCAAAAGCCGACCATCATCAGCACCAACCTCACCTCGGCTGAATTGAGAAAATATTATCACGACCGCATCATCAGCCGTCTGATGGGAGAATACCGCGTCATTCCCTTCCTCGGCGTTGACATCCGCAAGCAAAAAATTCAATAAAGAACGCAAATTGTGGGGGAGCTTTTCTTGAAAAGCTCCCCCACAAAAAACATCGAAGGAAAAACAGAAAAGGGAGAGGAGCAATGCTCCTCTCCCGGTTTTTTTACCGAATCAATCGGTGGTTGTCATTCATCAGCCCTCAAGTGCTGCAAGAATTGCAAGATAGGTTTCGTTTGCTTCGATCTCTGTAGCATCGACGCCGTAGTAGCAGCTTGCGAACGCAGCATTCAATGCCGCCGTGTCAGCCGAGGCATTTGCATCGTTCTTGAGCGATTTCGTAACCTGGGTATCGTTCATATAGCCCGTCACGGTGCCCGCGTACGCAGAACCGTTGCCTGCCGTCCAATCCTCGTCTGCGACCGTTCCGAAGTTATCGACGGTGCTCGAGCCTGCGACCGAGTAGCAGTTGGTATAGCTTCTTGTAGCCGCGCCGTCTCTTGCATAGCCGGAGATACCGCCGCCGCAAGCCAGGAAGCTCTTCTGCGTGTCAGCCACGTGAACGACCTTTGCGGTGAACTTGTTGGCAAGGTTGAAGCAGTTTTCGTAGCTCGTCTGAATTCCCGTATTGTCGTTACCGACGATACCGCCAAGACCCACGCGGTGGTTCTTCTGGGATTCAATGCTTCTGTCGTCTGCACTCATCGCGCCGTAGTTGATACAGTTGGAAACCGCGTTTGCGATATCCTTGTTCTGCGCGCTGTAAACGCCGATGATGCCGCCCACACCGTGCCAACGTCCGAAGACGATTGCCGAAATGTCAGCATAGTTGACGTTGTAGGCGATGGTGTTTGCCTCTGCCGCGCCTACGATACCGCCCGCTGCCTTGTTGCCAAGGACGCTTGCGCGGTTGACGCAGTAGGAAAGATCGGTTGCCTTGCTCTGGAATGCCACGACACCGCCTGCGTAAACACCGATTGCGGAGCAATCCGCGTCGGTGGTGCAGCCCGTAACGGTCGCCTCAAGCGCGACGCCGACGATGACACCGGCAAAGGTCTCGCCAAAGGTCTGAGCGGAAAGCGTGCCGTTTTCATTCAAAAGCTCGCCAACCTTGATATTCTTCGCGTTGACGTTTTGGATGACCGCGTTGTTGGAGATCAATCCAAAGATACCGCTGACGTAGGTGTCACTGTCAAAGCCCTCGGTCGAGAAATTACCTCTGTCCTTATTTGCGTTGATGGTCGCATTCTTGATGGCATAGCCGTCACCGTCATAGATGCCTGCGAAGCCGTGTCTCTTGGTATAGTTGCTGCTGCTCTGATAATCACCGATGGGGGTGAAAGCAAGGCCTGCGAGGTCAATGTCTGCGGTCTGCTTGAAGTAGACGCCCAAGAAGGTTCTTCTGGAGGTCTGCTCGGTGCCGAGGAAGGCACTCGCCCATGCGGCATCGTTGGTTGCACGTGCGAGCCAAGCGAGATGCTCGGGACGCTCGATGAGATAGGGATCCGCCTCGGTTCCGCTACCCTGCGTGGGAGCGGCATAGTCGTTCATACCCTGCCAGGTTGCACCCTCCATATCGTTGTCGGTGTAATCCGTGTTGCCGCCCGTGGTTCCGCCGCCGGGATTTCCGTTGCCGCCAACAACCACGTTGAAGTCGATCATGACCGGCTTGTGGTCGGAGGAGGACAGGATGGTCTCGATCGAAAGGTTGCGGTAACGAACCGTCTCCAGCTCGTTCTCATAGACCTCAAGCGCGTAGATGTGGTCGATCGAGCCGGCGTAATCACTACTGCCCGCATCGTCCTTCAGGTTAGCACTGAAGCCGACGTATGCATTCAGCTCGCTGCTCCATTCGGGATAGCCGTTGCAGGAGTGGTTGTGCGCAGTGTCAAGGGTCTCGTTGCGGCAGTTGATGAAGCCATTGGCTCTCAGCTCGTCGCAAGCACCCCACAAATACGGCTTCTTGGTGCCGTCGTGCCAATCATACTCGGTCAGGACGCTGGGATCCTCGGATTCCCAAGCAAAGGGCCAGCCCTTGTCGTCGCCCTTCGCTCTATACGTGGCAGCCTCGTAAGAATCTGCGGAGTTGTAGTCACCGCCGACGAGAATGGTCTTGCCGTACTCTGCCTGATATGCTCTCAGGAAGGGGATCAGCTTTTCGACCTGCTCCATACGCAGGGGGTTGCCCAGGGGAGCGATCTGCGGGTCAACGTAGGTGTTGGACTCCAGGTGCGTGCAGCAAACGGTGTATTCCTTCTCGGAGGTCTTGTCCTTGAAGGTTGCCACGTTTGCGGTGCTTCCGAGGTTGTCGGAGTTGTCATAATATCTACCCGCGAACTCACCGGTGTTGTATCTCACAGGCTCCATGATGCCGTCACCGTCCACGTCGGAGGTGTGATATGCACCGTAGGAGAGATACTTAGAAGATCCTTCCACGTACTCGGTGGTTGCAGTGTTGTAGAAGATCGGGTTGTTTATTTTTGCCGGCGTGCCGTCGGGTCTTTCGGGAATGACCTCAAGGTAGCCGATCTCTGCCATGGCTTCCGAGAAGCCGCTGGTGTGCCAGCCATCACCGAAGAACTCGTTCAGACCGATGACGTCAGGCTGATAGAGCGCAACGAGCGCAAGCTGGTACTCAATACCGGTGATCGAAGCGAAGAGCGGGCTGTTTGCGGACGTATCGCGGTACCATACGTTCTGGAAGATCACGCGGGTCTCACCGTTCTTTTCGGAAATCATCTCGCGCTCGTAAACGCCGGTGGTGTTGCATTCCTCGCTCAGCTTGATGCGGCCGGACGAGAAGAGATGCTTGGTCAGACGCTGTGCGGCCGCGATGTAACCGAAGGTGTCTCCGGCGGTCACGATCAGGCTGTTGCCCTCAACGGCGGTGCTGAACGAGCCGGTCTCCATGGTGTCATCCTCAACGATGACGATCTCATAGGCATCGGGATCGGTGCTTCTCTGGGTTGCCAGAGGCATCTTGATGCCGCGCTTGGAAAGGATATGGTACTGAAGTCCGACAACCGTATATGCGGGTGCCATCACGGAGTTTTCGGGATATACGATGGTATAAAGAGCGGTATCGTCGTTTTCAGGCTCGGGCTCGACGATGCTCTGTCCGACAAAGCTGCCGTCAGCTGCGTAATTGACCGTCCAGGTGCGGCCGTAAGCAGCCTCACCGCCCTCACTCTCGACAAAGAAGGGAGTGACGGAATAGGTTGCTGCGCCGTAGGTTGCGAGATCGACCGCCAGCTTGAGAGCCATGAGCTTTTCAGCACCGAAGGAAGCTGCAAAGTAATTCACGCCCTTGCCGTCTGCCTTCTTGCCGCTGAGCGAGTCGTGATACTTGTCGGCGGTCAGAACGAAGCTCTTCATCTGACCCTCGCCATAGGAAACGGTCACCTCAACGCCCGCCTGATGGTAGTCGGTGCGGTTGGTTGCAAGCACGAAACGAAGCTCGTAGTTGCCGGCACTCTTGTCAAGCGTTTCCTGAACACCCACGTACTTGGGAGCCTCGGCGATTGCTGCATTGGTAGCCAGAATCGAAAGAATCGCCTGATACTCAGCCTGCTCTGCGATCGCTTCCGGAGTGATGCCGTATTGGCAGGTTGCAAACGCGGTTGTGGGATCGCCAATACCGTCGGTAACCTGTTTCACGCTCATCTCGGCACCGACAATGCCCGCATAGGGCTGAACGTTTGTCGGGTCAGCGGACTGCTCGTTCCAGTTGCAATTGAAGGACTTGGTCTTCTCGCTCTGACCGTTGACGGTTGCCGCTGCGAGCGCAGTCCAGTCATAGGTGTAATTCGCATCCACGCTGTAGCAATGATCGAACACACGCGTTCCGGCGGAAGCGTTGTCCTTCGCATATCCAGCAATACCGCCCGCGAGAATAAGGTAATTCTGGGCGGAGCCGCCGTTGTCAAGGAATTTGACGGTAAAGCTGTTCTGCAGGTTGTAGCAGTAGGAATAAGTAAGGTCTGCAGTTGCGCAGGTGTTGTCGGTTCCGGTGATACCACCGACGGCAATACGGTTGGATTGAGCGCCGTCCTGGAAGGAAACCGCACCGACGGCTGCGTCAGCAGCGTTCACACAGTAGGTGATGGTGTTCGACTTGTTTCTGGAGGAGGCCATCAAGGAGCCCATGATGCCGCCCACACCGGTCCAACGGTCGGGCGTGTAGTTCTGGACGCTACCCTTGTTGAGGCAGTAGGAAATGTCGGTGTTGAAGCCCTGGCCGACGATACCGCCCGCTGCGGTGCAGCTGGCCACCTTTGCTTGGTTGACGCACTCGGTGATGTAAGCGCCCATTTCGGGAACACCCAGGATACCGCCTGCTGCGAAGAAGCCGTAGACCTCACAAGAGGCGTCGGTCGTACAGTTGCTGATGGTCGCGGATCCGTAGGTCGTACCCACGATCACACCCGCCACAGTCAGCGTGTAGATTCTGTTGCGAAGCATCGAGTTGGTCTTGATCTCACCAACCTTGACGTTGCAAGCGTTGACGTTGGAGATCGTGGAGCCTGCCGCAATCACACCGAAGATTCCGCCGGGATGGTAGCCGGCCTCCATGAAGTCACCGTAAACGGTCTTCTTCACCTGAGACTCGGGCTTGATGACGGCATTCGAGATCTTGTAGCCTCTGCCGTCGTAGTGACCCGCAAAGGCATTGCGCTTTTCGGCATCATCTGCCTGCGTGAAGCCGATCGGCTCAAATTCGTGTCCACCGAGATCGATGTCTGCGGTCTGTACAAAGTACATATCATCAAACACGGTTCCGGAAACGAACTCTGCGCCAATCGCGTCGTTCAGCTCGGTGAAGTTCTTCGTCATGTAAGAAACCCACGCGAGGTTTTCCGCAGTTGCGATTAGGAAGGGCTTTTCCTTCGTGCCCTCACCTGCCGGCTGTGTTTTGGTCTCGCCGTCCCATGCGTTCGCGCTTGCGGTCACGGGAATGATGGCGAGCGTGCCGACGATCATCATGATCGCCAGCAAGAAAGATAGCAGTCTGGTTTTTTTCATTGTTCTATTCTCCATCTGTTTCGTTGTTGAGAATTTGAATACGGTATCGGACAAAAAAGATTATCTGGAGCAACCGATCTTGATGTTCATGTAGACCTTTCTCATTTCGTTGACGTAATCCGTCATGTTGGTGTAGGATGCCATCTTCGAGGAGATACTTCTGTTGGCGTCGTAAAGGTAGCTGCCAAAGTAGCTGAATGCCTTCGCCGACATTCCGGGATTGGTGTGTGCGCAATCAAAGTAGATACTGTCGTAGATGATCGGGATCATTCTCGAGGAATCGGGGTCGTCGGAGACACGGAACTCGAGGTATTCGCCGAAGTACTTGTCATAGAGAATATCGGTCGAAAGCGCGTTCATCGCATTGAATACCAATGCCGACGTGTGGAAGTTGGGCGTGGTGGTCAGATATGCAAAATAGCTGATATTATCACAGGTCGTTACATAGTCGTCACCCTCTGCATACGTGGGAAGCGGCAGGATGCCGTAGGAAATTCCCGATCCCTTGATGGAAGGAGCATTGAAGAAGGAGCTCCAGCAGAAAAGTGCGTGACCGTCGTTGAAGATCTCATAGCCCTGCTTGCCGCGAATGGTGGTCTTTGCCATGTAGTTGTGGTCGGTCTCGTTGAAGAAAACGAACAGCTTGTCAAAGGCATCGTAGTTGTGAGGATCGGTGAAGGTGAACTCGATCGCACCGTTGACCATTTTGGAATACTTCGCACCCATTGCAAACATTGCCAGAGTGGGCGTCGATTGGTTAAACACGATTCCGAAAATATCTTCACTGTTCTGATAGTTTTCCTCATACTTGGCATGATAGCCGTCCTCGCCCGCGTCGGTTGCGGCGATCTGACCGTACTTCTGAAGCTGATCAAGCGTCCAGCTCTTGTTGTCGACGTGGTTGTAGACCAGCGTGCTGATTGGAAGATTGTTTTCTTCCTTCACAGCCAGACTCTGTGCCATGGTCTTGTTGAAATACATAACCGAGAGGTTATAGTAGAGCTCGAACTGCAGGTCTCCGTTACAGGTGAACATACAGTCGTAGAAGGTTGCGTTCTGATGATAGGGATCAAGCCACCAGGGATCGTTGGCAAAATCCAGCTCCGGGAAGGACAAAAGGTTCATAAAGCAACCCGTGTTGTCAAGACCGGATTCCGACCAGCCCTGGGTGCAGTCGTAGGCACCCACGCCGCCCATGACGTCGTTGGTGATGTGCGAGAAGTACTCGGTTGCTTCGGAGTGTCCCGCCTCGAACATGGTGATCTCGACGTTGAACAGCTCCTCGATCAAAGCGTTTCTTTCGTAGACCGCGTCGTTGATGATGGTTCCGTCAAGGTCCGGCGTGTCAACGTAGTCGGCGCGCTCGGAACGAACTGCCATGTTGAAGCGACCTGCGTGTCCGTCCTTACTGCAGTCCTCGATGGTGAAGGGATAATCGATCTCTTCGGAGGGATCGGTCTCCTCCTCCGAGGGATCGTCCTTCGTGGGATCCTTGGGGTCCTTGGAATCCTTGTTGCAAGCCACAACGCCGAGAAGCATTGCTCCCAAAAGAAGGACCAACAAAAGGCGAACCCAAATTTTCGTCTTCATGATTGTTTTTCTCTCCTTTGTCTCAATTCAGTTCAAAAATACGGTTTTCTTCCGTGCTCTGATAAGCAAGCTCGATGATCTTTTGCACGTGGACGGCATCGCTTGCGGGAACCTCAAGAGGCGTACCCTCCAGGATTGAGCGCGCAAAGCTCTCGACCTCGCGGCGGTACATATTTCCAAACTCGCCCTCGATCGCCACCTCGGAGGCCTCTCCGTGGTTCTGGATCGCGTCGTAGCCGGGAACGTCCTCCATGAAGATCGCGTTGAGAGTGCCTCCGTCGATCTGACCGATCACGGAATCTCCCATCAGTCTTCCCTTCGTGCCAAAGAATTCCAATCTCCATTTGGCGGCCGCATCGGGAACATTGAAGTTGCTCTGCACAACGCACTGTGCGCCGTTTTCCATGCGCATCAGCACGGTCGAGGTGTCCTCAACGTTATAGGTGAACGCCAGCGTCTCGTTGAATGCGCCGACGTGCGTCACACGGCTGCCCAACACGTATTCCATCAAGTCGATGCAATGCACGCCCATATCCATCAGCGCGCCGCCGCCCGACTTCTTTTTGTCCAGACGCCAATTGCCGTCCGGCAGCCAACATGTGAATTGTGCGTATCCGTTGACCACCTTGCCGATCTTGCCGGCGGCGACCGCCTCACGCATCGCCATCACGTGCGCACCAAAACGCATCATGAAGCCGGCGGCAACCTGTACACCGCGCGCCGCGCAATATGCGAGCACCTCTTCGCCCTCTTGGCTGTTCATCGCAATCGGCTTTTCAAGCAAAATGTGCTTTCCGTGATCGGCGGCAAGCTTTGCCTGTGCCGCATGACAAACCACGGGAGAAGCAATATAAACCGCATCGACCTCCGGATTTTTCACCAGCTCCTCTGCGGTGGTGTAAGCAAACTTCGCATTGTATTTCGCGCGTAGCCGCTCTGCATTGTCGGCATTGATCTCCATGACGGCAACCACCGTCACGTTGTCTGCCTCCATCATCGCCGGCAACGTTCTTCTGTCAGCGATTCCGCCGGCACCGATGATTCCAAATCTCAATTTTTTCATAAATTATTATGTCCTTTCATAGTGGAACGAACGGCGGCACGTTTACGGGGGACCGTATGCGTGCCGCCAAAGCCCCGTTTCAAATCATCAAAGGGCAAAAATCAGCCTTGTACTCCGTGGATCTCGCCAAATCTCTGACCGTCCTGGTCCTCGAAGGTCTCGGATTCGGGCTCAGTGGGAGGCGTGGTGGGCTTCGTGGTGGTTACTTCTTCCTTGGGAGCTGCGGTGGTCTCTTCACCGTCATCCTTCTTCTCGTTGTCACAAGCGCTGACAGTGATGACGATACACAAGAGAGCCAGCAGCAAAGCAATCAGTTTTTTCATGTTTTTTCTCCTTAAATGTTATTTTTTAATTTAGAAATCGCGATTGAAGCCCAAGAAATCAGCTTCTGGAGCAACCGATCTTGACGTTCATGTAGATCTTTCTCATCTCGTTAACGTAATCCGACATGTTGGAGTAGGATGCCATCTTCGAGGAGATACTTCTGTTGCCGTCGTTGATGTAGGATCCGTAATAAAGTCCCGCGGATGCGGAGAAGCCGGGGTTAGTCCACGCGCAGTCAAAGTAGAGGCTGTCGTAGATCAGGGGGATCATTCTCGAGGAATCGGGGTCGTCGGAGACACGGAACTCGAGATACTCGCCGAAGTACTTGTCGTACAGAATATCGGTGGAAAGTGCGTTCATCGCGTTGAAGACCAGGGATGCCTTGTGGAAGTCGGGCGTGGTGGTCAGGAATGCGAAGTAGCTCATGTGGTATGCCGTGGTAACGTAGTCACCGCCTGCCTCATACATCGGCAGAGGAAGGATACCGTAGGAAATACCCGATGCCTTGATCTGGGGAGCCATGAAGAAGGCGTTCCAGCAGAAGAGCGCGTGACCGTCGTTGAAGATCTCGTAGCTTTCCTTGCCGTGCGTCGAGGTGTTTGCCATGTAGTTGATGTCGGTGTCGTGATAGAACGCGAAGAGCTTGTCAAATGCGTCGTAGTTGTGAGGATCGGTGAAGGTGAATTCGACCGCACCGTTGGTTACCTTGGAATACTTTGCACCCAGAGCAAACATGATCGGATTGGAAACACTCTGGTTCAGCAGGCTTCCGAAGATGTCCTCGCTGCTCTGATAGCCTTCCTCATACTTGGTGTGGAAGCCGTCCTCTCCCGCGTCGGTGGAAGCAATCTGACCGTACTTCTGGAGCTGGTCAAGCGTCCAGGTCTTGTTGTCAACGTGCTGATAGACCAGAGAGCTGATGGGAAGGTTGTTCTCTTCCTTCACGGCAAGGCTCTGTGCCAGGGTCTTGTTGAAATAGATCAGCTCGATGTCATAGTAGATCTCGAACTGCAGGTCACCGTTACAGGTGAACATGCAATCATAGAAGGTCGAGTTCTCATGCCATGCGTCGAACCACCAGGGGTCGTTTGCAAAGTCCAGCTCGGGGAAAGAGAGCAGGTTCATGAAGTAGCCCGAGTTGTTGAGTCCCGAGCCGTCCCAACCAAGGGTACAGTCGTAAGCACCCACGCCGCCCATGACGTCGTTGGTGATGTTTGAGTTGTACTCGGTCGCGGAGGAGTTTCCTGCCTCGAACATGGTGATCTCAACGTTGAAAAGCTCCTCGATCAGAGCGTTTCTTTCGTAGACCGCGTCGTTGATGATGGTGCCGTCGAGGTCCTCAACGTCGATGTAGTCGGAACGGTCGGTACGGGTTGCCATGTTGAAGCGGCCCACCTTGCCGTTCGATCCGCAGTCCTCGATGTCGAAGGGATAATCAATCTCTTCGGTGGGATCGGTCTCCTCCTCCGAGGGGTCGTCCTTTGTGGGATCCTTGGGATCCTTTTCATCCTTGCAGGCCACAACGCCGAGAAGCATTGCTCCCAAAAGAAGTACCAACAAAAGACGAATCCAAATCTTTGTTTTCATACGTTTTCTCCTTTTTGTTTTTGTTTTATATCAACGGTTCCTCAGAACCGTTCAATATCGATCGATTGTTTCTTTCGGCTCAGATCAGATAAAAGTCCAGCATCACAGGGCAATGATCCGACGTGCAAAGGATCGTTTTTTCGAACAGGTTGCGGTACGTGACCTCTCCGACCGTATCTGCGGTGTCGCGCAGATAGATGTGATCCTGTGAGCATTCGTAATTTTCTCTGAGAGATGCGTCGTAATCCACGTACGCATCAAGCTCCTCACAGAAGATCGGATAGCCGTGCGTGGAGCAAGGGGTGTACTTATCGAGAGCCGCACGATAAGTGTCCCGAAAGCCGTTCTGCTCGAGCACCCGACAGGCGCCGAGACGGTCAATTCCCCACGATTCGTAGGAAGCCCACGAATTGAAGTCACCGCCGACGAAGATCGGCGCGCCCCAGGTGTTTCGGTAATTGATCAAAAACGGCAACAGTTTTTTTTCGATCTGTTCCTCTCGAAGCGGATTTCCGCTGCGAGCATTTTGCGGGAAGACAAATGCGTTCGATTCCAGATGCGTCACGCACACCGTGAAGCGTTTTCCGCTGAGCTTTGCCTCAAAGGTGGCGATCAGCGCGCTGCGCTCACGGCAATCTCCGTCCTCGCTGTAATAGCTTCCGGATTCATTCGTGGCAAAGCCGTTTTGCATCTGCAAATCCCCATAGGAATAATAGCGGCAAGAGCCCTTTGCAGGCTGTAGGATCTCGGTGTTGTAGAACAGCGTGTTGAGCATTCCGCGATCGTCGTTGACCGGCTTGACCTCCTCATAGCCGTTTGCACGGAGCAGCTCGATCAGATCGGTCTCCTCTCTCCATGCATCGGAAAATTCGTTCAAGCCAACCACGTCGGGGCGGTAGGTCAAGATCTGTGCCACCTCGTAAAGCGCACCGGTCAAACCGAAGATCGCCTCGTCTCCGTCAAACGCGTCGTGCGTCCAGACGTTGTGAAACATCATGCGATATGCGCTCGTCTTGCGGTCAAGCATCTCGCCCATATAGTTACCAACGTAATCGACCTCGGGAAGCTCCGACTGTCCGTCGGAAAACAGATCCTTTGTCAAATAGTCGGCAGCGGCAAGGAATCCGAAGAGATCTCCCGCTGTCACGAAGAGCTTCTCTCCCTCGCTTTTTGCAAAGAAACGACCTTTTTCAATTCCGTCACGCTCACAGATCACCAGCTCCGCAGCACCGTCGGTGCTCTCTGTGACAAGCGGATGAATGTGACCCGATTGCCAGAGCTTGTATTGCAGGGAGATCGCCGGAAAGAGCGCTCCCTTGATGGATTGTTTCGGATATACGATTGTAAACATTCCTAAATGCCTTTCACGATTCTTCGAAGTCTTTTTCACACACCCCGCCCCGCGGGACGGGGTGTGCTCCGAAGAATGAACGTTTTAATTCATTCGGATGAAACGTTATTTTAATAAATGGTAGCTTTCCATCAAGCCGGTCCAACAACGGTTCCGCCTGCGGTGCAATCGGTCTGCGTATCCGTGTCATACAGAGGATGCGTGCAGATCGCGTCTGCAGCAGCGATACCGGTGATGGTTGCGTTGTTGGTGCAGTTCGTGATCGCGGTTCCGTTGCCGCCGAAGGTGACGACTGCCATGCCTGCTGCGTGAGCAGCGGTTGCGCTGGAGGTCTCATCGGTCGTGCAGTTGATGATCTTTGCCTCAATGATGAAGCCGCAGATGATACCTGCAGCCGTGCTGCCGGTGTGCTGTGCATCGTAGTTACCGGTGTGAATGTTGACTGCGTTGATGTTCTGAAGCGTTGCGCCTGCAGAAACGTTGAACAGT
>JAZSJS010000100.1:0-5707 GCA_045534435.1 Eubacteriales bacterium | reverse complement strand
GCAACGCCATTGGCGTTGGGATCTATAAAACCCCTTCGTAGATCCCGCTTCGGCTTACAGCCTCGCGCTTTCGTGCAAGCACGAAAGTTCGACTTCGCTCGGCAACCCTGCCTCCCTTCGCTCAGGATGACACGAAGGGGGATCGCATACACCCTGAAATCAGGTCGACGAATGGATTGAAATCTCATTCCAACGCACAAATCAACGAAACAATGTAGGGGGCGACGTCCCCGACAAGATTGGTGAAAGCCATTCGCTCCATCAAAAACCGAAGCACAAAAAGCCAAAGTCAAACAACCTTGATGGTTGTTTTGGGTCGTGGGTCCCAAAACAACTGCGGGAGCGATTGCTCATTCGGAGCGTACGGATATAGGCTTTCTTTTTTACCCCTTGTCAGGAAAGTTTTTGCAGGAGTGTGGGGGTGGCTTTTTTCAAAAAGCGCCCCCACAAAAAAACAAACGGTCGAGCGCACAGACTCACCCAACATTCGCCCCCCACAAAAAGCGTCCTTCAAAAAGCACTCCCACAAAAAAGAACGCTAAAACCGACTTTTCAGTCGTCAATTTTGCGTTTTTGGGGGGAGAAAAGCATATATTTTATAAAAATATCAATAAAAAATGAAAAAAATTTTAAAAAGCTATTGCAAAGTGTGTTTTTTTGTGCTATACTATGCTATGGTAGTATAGTAGTGTGGGAGTGGGTTTTCGCGAACCCGCTCTTAATTTTTAAAAATTTTCAAAATGGAATCACGACCATAAAAAAACAAAACAGAGGTAGATTATGAAAAAAAGCAGAGGAGGCATTGTCGGCGCGGTCACAGCGATCGCGGAGCCGCTTGCCGAGGAGCTGGGCTACTTCCTTTGGGACGTAGAATACGTGAAGGAGGGCGCGGATATGTATCTGCGCATCACCATTGACAGCGAGGAGGGCATCACCATCGACGACTGCGAGAGGATGCACCGCGCGATCGATCCCTTGCTCGACGAGGCAGATCCCATTGAGGAGGCCTATCATCTGGAGGTTTCTTCCCCCGGAATCGAGCGCGATCTCAAGAACGAGATGCAGATCACAGCCTGCGAGGGCTGGAACGTGGAGGTTCGGCTTTACGCCCCCATCGACGGCGCAAAGAGCTACATGGGTGAATTGGTTGGCCTTGACGAGGAAGAAAAGAGCGTCATCATCAAGACGGCGAACGGCGAGAGAAGCTTTCCGCGAACTGCCGTGGCGTCGCTCAAAACACACTACGATTTTGCAGATAATTAATTGATCACACGGAGAGATATACAGAAAGGATTTGTATGAGATGAACACAGAGTTTTTCACCGCGCTGGACCTTTTGGAAAAGGAGAAGGGAATTCCCGCAGCGTACATGATCGAAAAGATCGAGGCGGCGTTGATTTCGGCTTACAAGAAGGAATACGGCAACAACACCAACGTGCGTATTCTGATCGATCCTGCCAAAAAGGACGTTCGCGTGTACCAGCAAAAGGAGGTCGTGGAGGAGGTTGAGAACCCCGAGACGCAGATCTCCTTGGAGGACGCAAAGGCAATCGCGAAGAAATATAAGCTCGGCATGGTGGTGGAGACCGAGGTCAAGACCAAAAACTTCCGCCGCTTGAGTGCCGCAGCTGCAAAATCTGTGATCATTCAGGGCATTCGCGAGGGCGAGCGCCGCGTGATGCAGGAGGCCTATGAGAACAAGCACGAGGAGATCATCACCGCAACGGTTTCCAAGATCGATCCCGAAAACGGCAACGTCGTGCTCGAGACCGACACCAGCCGCGCGGTTCTGCTCCGTTCCGAGCAGATCCCCGGCGAGAGATTTGCGGTCGGCGACAAGATCAAGGTTTTTGTCATGGAGGTCAACAAGGAGGCTCGCGGCCCCGTCGTCACGCTTTCCCGCGCACACGGTGGCCTGGTTCGCCGCATGTTCGAGCTTGAGATCCCCGAGATCGCGGATGGCATCGTGATGGTCAAGGGCGTTGCCCGTGAGGCAGGCTCGAGAACCAAGATCGCGGTCATGTCCCGCGACGCAGACGTCGATCCCGTGGGCGCTTGTATCGGTAACCACGGTGCCCGTATTTCGGCGATCGTCGACGAGCTGCGCGGTGAGAAGGTGGACATCGTGGTCTACAGCGAGCGCATCGAGGACTACGTTGCCGCAGCACTCGCACCCGCCGAGGTCATTTCCGTGACCATGACGGCAGATCGCGCTTGTCGCGTGCAGGTCGCGCCCGATCAGCTCTCTCTTGCCATCGGCAAGGAGGGTCAGAACGCACGCCTGGCGGCAAGACTGACCGGCTGCAAGATCGACATCAAGGCAGACTGAGCACAGGAATGGAAAAGATCAAAAAGATCCCGATGCGACAGTGTCTGGGATGCAACGAACATAAGCCGAAGGCAGAGCTTTTGCGCGTGGTCAGAAGCCCCGAGGGCGAGATCTCGCTCGACTTTCACGGAAAGAAATCGGGCAGAGGCGCGTATATCTGTCGGGACGTCAAGTGCTTGCGCCGCGCGCGCAAGTCGGGAAGAATCGGCAAAAACCTCGATTGCGTGATCGGGGATGCCGTGTACGACGCGATGGAACGGGAGCTGGAAGCCGATGGCGAATGAAAAACGTAACGACCGACTTCTGCACGCCCTGGGACTTTGCGCCAAAGCAAGACGGCTGGTGGTCGGCACCGCCATGATCTGCGAGGAGCTGCGCGGAAAAAAGAAGCCCTTTTTGGTGGTTGCGGCAAGCGATAATGCCGCAAATACGCAAAAAAAGCTGAGCGATAAGTGCGCGTTTTATCACGTACCGCTCGTCAACGTCTCGCTTGACGGCGAGGAGATCGGCAACGCCGTGGGAAAGCATACCAAGGTTGCCGCCGTGGCGATCACGGACGAACAGCTTTGCCGTCTGGTCGAAAATACAATCGAAAAAGACTGAACCCTCGGTCGGATCTGCGGTCCGATCGGAAAACAAGATATTATAATTTCCGTCGCGTCTGCGGCTGACGGAACATTAGGAGGAAATATGGCTGCTATCAATCAACAATTCAAACTCAACAAGCTTGCAAAGGATCTTGGCATCAAGAGCAAAGAGCTGGTGGAGATCCTTGCAAAAAACGGCATCGAGGCGAAAACGACGCAAAAGGCGCTCGAGCCTGCGGAATTTGACGTCCTGTTCAACGAGCTGACGCTCGCAAATCAGATCTCCAACATTGGAGACTATCTGGATGGAGTGACGTATATTCCCTCGAAGGTGAAGAAGTCCGCACCCGAAAAGGCGGAAAAGGCAGAGCCTGCCAAGGAGGAAAAGGCTCCCGAGGCGCAAAAGCCCGAGGTGGCGCAAGCGCCCGCAGAGGAGAAGCCCAAGAAGGCAGAGAAGCCCGCACAAGCACCTGTCGAGAAGCCTGCGGAAAAGCCCGCGAAGAGCGAGCCCGTAAAGGCAGAGGTATCGGAAAAGCAGAATGCCACGGAGGAGCGCCGTCCGCAGAACAGCGTGTCCGCAGAAGCAAAGAAAGAAAAGGGAGAATCCGCACAGGAACCGGCGGCACCGAGTGTCAAAAAGCAGCCTACGGCGCGTCAGCCCTACGTTGGAAATCCCTATCATCCGCAGCAGGGGGCAGGTGCGAATCCCGCCGCCCAGGGATCTCCCGCCGCTGCACGCCCCAATCCCTATACCGGCTTTGGCGCCGGTGCAAGAGGCGAGCGCCCGCAGAGCCCGTCCTTCGATTCCTCGCGTCCGCGCAATAACGACCGCAACGGCTTTGGCTCTCAGCAGCCCTTCGGCGGCGCAAGACCCAACGACCGCGGTGCAGACAGAGGAGCGCCCGCAGGTCGCGGTGCGCAGCAGAATCGCGGCGGCAATCAGCGCTTTGATCGCGGCGGCATGGATAAGGGAGATTACGTTCCCAACGCACCCAGAGAAAAATTCAAGGCACAGCCCATCGTTCGCGGCGCGTCGACGAATCTCAATCCCGACGGCACGCGCAAGGGCCCCCGTGTGGTGGATACGCACACCTCTACCGTCGATCTTTCGAAATACGATGAAAAGCTCGACACCTTCGTTTCCGAGCGTGACAACAACAGATTGCAGGGCGGAAATCAGAAGCTGAAGAAGAATAACTCCGCCAATCAGCAGGCAGGCTTCGGAGCATCGCGCAAGGATAAGGGCGGAAAGAAGGGTCGCGGACAGGCGGCTCCCGCACCCGTCGTGACGCACAAGCCCACCGCCGTGGAGCTTCCCGAGGAGATCGTGGTCGGTCAATTGGCATCGAAGCTTCACGTGACTGCCGGAGAGGTGGTCAAGAAGCTGATGATGATGGGCATGATGGCAACCATCAACCAGATCATCGACTATGACACCGCAGCACTCGTTGCCGATGAATTCGGCATCGCGGCATCTCCCGAGGTCGTGGTCAGCATCGAGGAAAAACTCTTTGACGAGACCGAGGACTCGGCAGAGCAGCTGCTCGAGCGCGCTCCCGTTATCTGTGTCATGGGACACGTTGACCACGGAAAGACCTCGATCCTCGACGCCATCCGCAACGCAAACGTTACCGCCGGAGAGGCGGGCGGTATTACCCAGCACATCGGTGCCTACCGCGTCAAGGTGGACGGAAGAGACATGACCTTCCTCGACACCCCCGGACACGCCGCGTTTACCGCAATGCGTGCGCGCGGAGCAATGGCAACCGACATCGCCATTCTGGTCGTTGCCGCAGACGACGGCGTCATGCCGCAGACCGTCGAGGCAATCAACCATGCAAAGGCGGCGGGAATCGACATCGTCGTTGCCATCAACAAGATGGATAAGCCCACCGCAAATCCCGACAACATCAAGCAAGAGCTGACCAAATACGGCCTCGTTCCCGAGGAATGGGGCGGCGACGTGATCTGCGTGCCGGTTTCGGCGCTGACGCGTCAGGGCATTGACGATCTGTTGGAGAGCGTTCTGCTGGTCGCAGACGTCAAGGAGCTCAAGGCAAATCCCAACCGCCGCGCGAAGGGTATCGTCATCGAGGCGAAGCTCGACCGCGGACGCGGCCCCGTCGCAACCATGCTGGTGCAAAACGGTACGCTGCGTGCGGGTGACATCATCATCGCAGGCACTGCAGTCGGTCACGTTCGTTCGATGACCGATCACAACGGAAGAACCGTCAAGGAGGCGGCTCCCTCCGTTCCCGTTGAGATCACCGGACTTTCCGAGGTTCCCTCCGCAGGTGACGAATTCCAGGCGGTCGAGGACGAAAGAATGGCAAGAACGCTTGCCGATCAGAGACGCGACCGCGCCAAGGAGGACGTCTTCAAGGCAAACGCAAGAGCCAACCTCAACGACCTGTTTGCGCAGATCTCTGACGGCGTCAAGGATCTCAACATCATCGTCAAGGCAGACGTGGACGGCTCGGTGGAGGCGGTCAAGGCGTCTCTTCTCAAGCTTTCCAACGAGGAGGTCAAGGTCCGCGTGATCCACGCGGCGGCAGGCGGCATCACCGAGGGTGACGTCACCTTTGCGGCAGCATCCAATGCCATCATCGTCGGCTTCAACGTCCGTCCCGACAAGAGCGCACTCGATTCCGCAGAGCGTCAGAGCGTCGAGATCCGCACCTATCGCGTCATTTACGAATGTCTCGAGGAGATCGAGGCGGCAATGAAGGGCATGCTTGCTCCCAAGTTCCGCGAGAATCTGCTCGGTCACGCAGAGGTCCGTCAGACCATT
>JAZSJS010000174.1:0-27316 GCA_045534435.1 Eubacteriales bacterium | reverse complement strand
CGATGTCTGCAGTCTGCTTGAAGTAGTAGTCGGCGAACATCTTACAGGACAGCTGAGTAGCAGCAGCCTCGTCCTTGGTCTTCAAAAATGCATTTGCTACGTCAGGATTCTCAACTGCATAAGACAGCCAAGCAAGCTTCTGGGGGGTGTCGATGATGAAGGGGTCGTTTGCAGTACCGGTACCGGAAATGTTGTCATCTCTGTCGGTCATGCCGCCCCAAGCGGTTGCTGCGGATACGCCCATCACTGCGATGGAAAGAACCATCGTCAGAACGAGGAGCATTGAAATAATTCTTTTAGTCATGATAATTTTTCCTCCATTAAAATGTTATCACGTATCATCACGTGTTATTTAAGGGGTCGCGAAATTTTTTGTTTTGTCTTTGGACAATGTGATTACGATTCCGAATTAGAAGAAACTGTCCATCGTACGGGAGTTACCGTAGCCGTTCTCTGCGCTAACATCCAGGACATATCCGGAAGTGGTGATGATGTCCTCAGCGTCGATTGCGAGGACCTTTACAGTCGGATTGTTGTAGGTCTTTTTCATTTTGAGATTACTCCTTTCTCATATAAAACTTAAAAATTTTAGTTTGGTTTTACTTGGAGTTTGCTTTTTGCGTGCGTGTGTGCGTTTTCTCACTCTCGCCGCCCGAGGATCCCCGTGTCATTCTGAGCTTGCCGAACGTTTCCGCCGAGATCTCAAACGGTGCCAAGCACCGTTCGATCCTCCCGTTGGTCGGATTTCGACTTCGCTCAAGATGACACGGCGGAAACGCCCCGAGCGGAGCGACGGGGGAATCTCGGGGATTCCCTTCCGCCCCAATCTATGATTCAAGGAGTTGAAAAACACATCAAAGTTTTCAGCGTTCCCGATGGAGGACTCACGCCGCCTCCATCGGTTCCGCCTCGGCAGAGAGCGATTCTCTACCTAATTATTATATAGGGGTTGCGTTTGACAATCAGTCAGCGAATACTGCCAGAATTGCCTGATACTCAGCGCATGCCTCGATCTCTGCAACGGTCTTGCCGTAGTAGCAGGTTGCGAACGCTGCGTTGACCTGCTCCTGCCAGCCCTCGTTGTCCTCGGTTGCGATGCCAAGAGAGTTAGCGTGCTGAGCCATGGTCATTCTACCCGTGCAGATACCTGCATAAGGATAGAGGTTGGGAGTGTCGTTCTCGTTTGCCCAAAGTCTCTCATAGGTGCTCTGACCGAAGTGATCCTCGGTGGTCGTACCCGTGACAGACCAGAGGTTCTTGTATGCATTTGCGGGATCCTTGGTCGCCTGAGTGTCCTCAGAGATACCAACGATACCACCGGATGCTGCAAGAACGTCGGAGTTACCGGATGCCGTGAAGGCAGCGGTGAAGTGGGTTGCGAGGTTGAACAGGTTCTCGTACTGTACCAGACCCTTGTCGATATCCTTGTCGTTACCGACGATACCGCCGAGAGCTGCACGGTGGTTGTCAGAAGCGCCACCCTTCTTCTCGATGACGTCGATCGCACCGGTGTTGATGCAGTTGGAGATCTTGTTGGTCTGAGCGGTTGCATTGGTGAATGCACCCATGATACCGCCAAATCCTGCCCAACGGATGTAGGTGATACCCTTGACGTTACCGTTGTTGACACAGAAGTCGAGAGTTCCCTCGAATGCGCCTGCGATACCGCCGGCAGCGGTGTGTCCTACAACAGTTGCGTTGTTCTCGCAGTTTCTGATCACGGTTGCGTCGATTGCGACACCAACGATACCGCCGGCACGAACACCGTGAACCTCACAGCTTGCGTCGGTCGAGCAGTTCTCGATGGTCGACTTGATTGCCAAGCCAACGATCGTACCTGCAACGTTCTCGGTGAAGGTCTTGACGAGCATGATCGCGTTGGGGTTGGACTTACCAACCTTCACGTTCTCTGCATTGAGGTTCTTGACAGAACCGCCGCTCACAAATCCGAACAAGCCGGTGACGTAAGCTTCAGCGTAGCTTTCCGTTACGTACATGGGCATATGGTCGGAAACCTTGATCTCTGCGTTCTTGATCGCGTGTCCGTCGCCGTCGTAGTTACCTGCGAATGCGATACGGGTCGTGTAATCCTCGGTTGCCTGCTTCAGACCGATCGGCATGAACTTCTGGTTGTTCAGGTCGATGTCTGCAGTCTGCTTGAAGTAGATGCCGGTGAAGACCTTTCTGGTCTGGATCTCTGCGGGAGCGTTTTCGCCAAGGAGAGCGGGAACACCCTGAGCAGACTCCTTCACAGCCCATGCGAGCCATGCGAGGTGCTCTGCCTTCTCGATCAAGAAGGGATCTGCCTCGGTACCGGTACCCTGAGTGGGCTTCGTGTAGTCAGCCATACCCTGCCAGCCGTCACCCTCGATGTCGTTACCGTTCACGAGGTCAAGCTCGATCTGGGTATCTTCCACGATGGAACCGTCATCGGGCAGGTGCTTCACAAATGCACCGTCCTTGTAGGTGATTGCCCACGCTGCACCCATCTTGCGATCGGTCTCAACGTCGTCACCCATCTCAACAACGAAAGGAGTTACGTTAATGACAACATCGCCCTCTGCGGGGATCTCGCCGATGGAGATTGCATATGCTGCAATACCAAGGTCGAGCTGCTGAGGCGTGTAGGTCTTGCCGCCACCACGTACGCTTCTGAGAAGCTTGGTTGCGGTGTAGAGGGTCTCGTCCTCTGCAGTGCTGACGGAAACGATGAAGCCCTGAGCCTCGTTGATCCATTCGTCAACGACACCGATCAGACGAACCTCGACCTTGCCGTTTGCGGGCTGGGTCTCCTGAACGCCTGCATAGCGGACGTTGTCAACCGTCAGAGAAGGAATGCCACCCTCGAGGTTCACGTCGAGAACGTTTTCAAAGAATTCAAACGCTGCGACAACCTTCGCGGACTTTTCCTTCATTTCATCAACAGTAACTGCATAGTCACAGGTGCTGACACCTGCTGCATTGGTGGTGGGTACGCAGAACTGTGCGCTGCCACCGTTTCCACGTCCGTTAACCAGACCTGCGATCTCGGATCCGGCCTGACCGTACTTACCCATGGAAAGCTCCTGAGAGGGAGCAACACAGTTTTCACCGGTCAGGGTGGGCTTGCCGTAAACGTCACGGACAGTCAGAACAGACATGGAGTAGTCAAAGGTTGCGACAAAGGTATTTGCGCTACCCTTGATCTGGCCCAGGATCGAACCACTCAGAATGTTGCTCAAGCCTGCTGCATCGTTGACCATGTAGTCGAGAATGTAGATCTCTTCCATCAGGTTGTAGCAATGGCTGAACAGATAGGTGGTGGTCTCGTTACCCTCGCATCCGAGGATACCTGCGGTGTAACCGCGACGACGGGACAGACCCTCACAGTAGGAGGTTGCGGTCATCTCTGCTTCAGCAGAGTTCAAGCAGTACTTGAAATCGGTGTTGGGGTTAGCCAGACCGGTTCCGTAACCCATCATACCGCCTGCAAAGGTCTCGTTCTGCTTCACGGTGTAGGTTGCGATCGAGCCGTTGTTCACGCAGAAGGAAGCCTCCTGGAGTGCACCGCCGCCAACCATACCGCCGGCAACAAAGTCGGATTTGACGGTTGCATCGTTGATGCAACGGGTGATCACGGTTCCTTTGCCTTCGCCATCATTGTAATCGGGGTTTCTGAAGGTGAAACCAACCATACCGCCTGCTGCCCATGCGCCGTATGCAGCGGAATCTGCATCGGTGGTGCAACGGTCAACGTCAATGTTGGAGGCGATACCGACGATCACACCTGCAACACCAACCGTGTAAATCTGGTCAAGAGTTGCGGTTGCGCCCTCGGAAGCATCGAACGTACCAACCACAATGTTCTCTGCGTTCACGTTCTTGATGGTTGCTTCCATTGCTGCGCCGAAGATACCTGCGCCGTAGATGGTGTCAACCTCGGAAATGAAGTTCGAGTTAATTGCGATTTCGTTCTCGTCTGCAGCAATGGTTGCGTTCTTGATTGCGAAATCGCCACCATCGTATGTACCCTTGAATGCGACGGTGAGATCCTCGTCGATCATGGGTGCGCCTGCAGTCGTTGCCTTCTCGGTCAGAACAAGAACCGTACCGATAGGCGTGAATGCCTTGTTGTTCAGATCGATGTCAGCAGTCTGGAGGAAGTACTTGCCCTCGTAATCCTCACCTGCTTTCACCTGTGCAGAAAGCCACGCAAGATTTTCTGCGCTGGCAATCTGATAGGGATTGCTCTCCGAGCCGTCACCGGCCGTAGGAGCGGTCGCAGTCGTGCCGTCCCATGCATCTGCGCTGATGCTCAACGTTCCAATGGTCAACGTTCCGAGAATCATGATCACAGCAAGCAAAAGAGACAGCAGTCTTTGTGTGTTTCTCATAAAAAGTTCTCCTTTTCTTTTTGGTTTGAAATTTCTGGTCGTGCAAAAAGTGTGTTGGTCTGGAAGATCCTCCTTTCTCTTCGATACCGTTCCTCCTCCCCGTTGGGCATTTGAGGGAAGTCTTGCGGCATTCGAATATCTTGCGGTAAGCCTTTTCACGAACAACGATCAGACACGGATCCCTTGCGTACCAGAGCGTCAACAACCATCTCCGTGTTCGGAAAGGTTCCGGCCTGCAATACGTTTTTCGGCGACTTACCAAGATTACATCGTTGTCGTGGTCCTTGGTTTTCCCCTCAAAAGGGAGTCCGGAGGACCGCCGGGCTTTTTATAATGAACGCATTTCCCTTTCTACCGTCCACTGCTCTGTCTTCATTTCTACCGGAAAAGATCCAAAAGCATTGACAGAGGAGGAACGGTCGGGTCATGCGGGGTTTTTGAGCTGCTCCGGAATGCACGGAAGATCCGCACTTCCCTTGCACCCACGTCTGCTTCACAAGAAGGATATGCTTTGGAGCGCTTTCCCGGACGGCATTCCAAAGAACGCTTGTCCGTAAGATCACTCCGAAAGGCTCTTAGAAATTGGGCAACGGGAACTTCTTTGCAAGCTCCGCAACCTTTGCCTTGGCGTTTGCAACCACCTCAGCATTGTCAAGGCCCGTTGCAAGTGCCAGCCACAGATCGGCAACCTCATCCAGCTGCTCCTCACCGAAGCCGCGCTGCGTCAGCACCGTCACGCCCGCACGCAAGCCGCGCGCCGTGGGATGATCGTCAAACGGGATTGCCTTGGTGTTGACCGTGATTCCGACGTCCTGCATTACATCCGCCAGACGCTCGCAATCCACACCGAAGGGACGAAGGTCTGCAACGAACATGTGGCAATCGGTTCCGCCGGTCAGAATGCCGAAGCCGCGCTTCTGCAGTGCGTCGCAGAAGTACTTCGCGTTCTTCAGAATGCGCTGCATCAGATCCTTGAACTCTGCGGTCTGCGAATATTGCAGTGCGTAGGTCATCGCGGCGATGGTCTGCACGTGCAGAGAAGCAACGACGCCGGGATAGACGCTGTTGTCAATGATATCTGCCAGTTCCTTCTTGCACATGATGAATCCGCTGTGAGGTCCGCACATGGTCTTGGTGGTGGAGGCCGTCACGATGTCTGCGTAAGGAACGGGGTTGGGGCTCAGACCTGCAGCGATGAGACCGGTGAAGTGTGCGATGTCTGCCATCAGGAGCGCGCCGTTGTCGTGCGCGATGTCTGCCAGGCGCTTGTAGTCGATGTCGCGGGAGTATGCCGCGGATCCGACGATGATCAGCTTGGGTTTGAATTCCTTCGTGATGCGCTCTGCCTCGTCGTAGTCAACCAGCAGGGTGTCCTTGTTCAGTCCGAAGTAGCGGAAGCTGTACATACGGGAAGAAATGTTCTTTCCGCCGCCGTGCGTCTGATGCGCGCCCGCGGAGGGATCCATCGAAAGCACGTGATCGCCAAGGTTGAGGCAGGCTGCGTATGCGCAGTAGTTCGCGACCGAGCTGGAGTATGTAGTCATGATGGCGTGGTCTGCACCGAACACCTGACATGCACGCTCAGCAGAGAGGACCTCGAGCTGTGCAACGTACTGCGAACCCTTCAGTCGCTGCTTTGCGGGATTACCGACTGCCGTCTTGTTGTTGAAAATGCTTCCGGCGAGATCCAGCGTCATGTTCGGCTGAACACTTTCCGATGCGATCATTTCCAGATTGTCTTCCTGTCTTGCCGTCTCGAGCTCGAGACATTCCGCCAATTGCGGGTCAATTTCTCTCAAAAGTTCAATATTCATGATTTTTTGTACCTTTTCTACAAGATTTCCAAAGTGGTTCATTATTATTATATATCTTTTTTTTGCAAAAAACATTTGCAATTTTGACAATTTTGTTGTATAATATTGACTATCAGGAGGATTTCGCTATGAAAACAACCATTTATTCGCAAAACAGGCATTTTTTGTGGCATCACACCGTGGAATCCCGCGAGCATGGGTCCCTCAACGACATCATGCATTATGACCACAATATGGCCGTCACCTACTTCATCCACGCAAGCGGCAACATCTCGGTGGAGGGCAGCAGCACGCTCGTCAAGGAAGGCGACATTCTGATCCTCAACCCCCACGAATTTCACCGTTGCGTCTATGACGCAAGTCCTCAGCACGAGCGCATTTCGATCCAGATCCATCCCTCCATCGCAGAGGGCCTTTCGGTTTCGGCAAAACAGCTCTTCAGCGCCTTTTACGACCGTCCCCTCGGCAAGGGAAACGTGATCCCCGCAAAGGTCGTCCAGGAGCTTCGCATCGACCAGCTGCTCAAGGAGATCGAGATCCCCGAAAAAGAGGATCCCGACTTTGACGTTCTTTTCCAATGTCGCATCATTGAGCTGATGATCCTGCTCAAGAAGGCAGTTAGGCTTGCCGTACACGAGCAGCTTCCCAAGCAGGAAAACAAAACCGTTTCCCGTGCAATCGAATACATCAACCAGCATCTCGCCGAGGAGCTGACCACCTCCTCGATCGCCAAGCAGCTTTTCGTGGACAAGTCTTATTTCTGCCGTATTTTCAAGCAAACGACCGGCGCAACCTTCAACGAATATCTGACGCAAAAGCGCATCGACTTCGCGCTTCAGCTGATCAACAGCGGGCTTTCCTGCACCGAGGCCTGCTACAAGAGCGGGTTTGGAAATTACTCAAGCTTTTATAAATATTTCAAGCGCTACACCGCAAACATCCCGAACAACAACAAGGACAAAAAGAACGAGCAAAAAAAGCAAGCACAGGCAAAAAACGCACACGGCAAAGGAGCTCAAGGCAAGTCCGCATCGCGCAAAAAATCGCAAAGCAAGTCGAAACAAAGTCAATCCAAGCCAACTGAATCCTGAAAAAAGAGAGGCAGTCTCAAGCATTTTGAGACTGCCTCTCTTTGTTTGCGATGCTTTGAATCGGACAACGTCAAGTGTGCCCTTCCCTGCTTTTGATCCGCATCTGGATTTGCGAGGTAACCAGCATCACAATGATTCCCAGAGAAATGGCGAGTGCCGCGGTCAGTGTTTCCATGCCGTTTGCAACTGCCAGATCACTGTTCATCTCAATGGCGTAACGCATGGCGAGATAAAGATTGCTTCCCGGGATCAGTGAGATCAGGACCGAGAAGAGAAACACGGTCTTGGGGACCTTCAGTATTTTCGCCAGAAATTCGGAATAAAAGCTACCGAAAACTGCCGCCAAAAAGATCGCGAGATGCAGCGAGCAGCCAAAAAATTCGGCAAGCAAACAGCACCCCCACGTGCAGGCGCTTCCGACACCCGCCAGGACGATCTGCCTTCCGTGAAGCCCGAAGATCAAAGAAAATCCGATCGCTCCCGCAAACGAGGCGACAAGTTGAATCAGCTCCTTCATATCAGCAAACCTCCAAACAGACTTTGTGAAAGCGCAAAGCCGCCCGCCAATGCCAAGGCAATCACAAGCGCCTCCGACAGGGAAATCAAGCCGGCAATGGTATCCCCGATGATCAGATTTTCCACGGCGTGCGTCACCGAGATTCCGGGGATCAGAATCATGATGCAGCCGATCATAATGTGATCGACCGACGATCCCAGATGGATCGCCACCGCAAAGGAGGCAACGGCAGATGCCAGAAAAGAGCAAAGCGCTTGTGAAAAGAATTTGTTTCCGCCGAGCTTTTTTGTCAAAAATTGACTTCCGAAGATCACCGCCGCGACAAAGGGCGCAACAAGGCAATCCATGAGATCTCCGCCGAAAAATGCAGTGTACGCGGTCGCCGCAAGAATCGATCCGATCAGAACCTTCACCCAGGAGGAAACCGGCTTCTTCATGATGTCGTCAAACGCCGCTTCCGCCTCCTCCAGTGAGAGCTTCTCCGCACAGATTTTGCGTGAAAGCGAATTCAATTCCTCCAATCTGCGCATACACTTCCCCATGTCCTTGATGCGACGGCTTTGCGTCACGATCTCACCGTCCGCCCACACCGCCGTCACGAAAACCAGCGAGGTGATGGCAAACACGTCGGTGCGGATCGCTCCGTAGGACGCACAAATGCGGGAAACGGTATCCTCCACTCTCCCCACTTCTCCACCGGACAGCAGGATCTGCTCTCCGATATCCAGAGCAAGTCGGACCGCGTCCGACGCGGCGCTCGACTTCTCTTTTTCTTTCACGTTTGTCAAAGCCATAAAAAACCTTTCCACATATCGCCTTCTTTGATCACCAAGAGTTTTGTTGCTTTGCACAAAAAAGTTAATTTTTGGCTATTATTATAAAACTTTTAGCAAGCAAAGAGAGACAAAATATTTTATAATAAAATTAACAGACAAAATCTGTAAAAGGCACTTCAAAAAGGAGGAGCAAATCATCATGAAACACATTTATCTGGTCTATCCCGAAAAGATCGGAACCATCGCCCCCGAGATCTACGGTCACTTCACCGAGCATATCGGCGGCGTATTCTACGACGGTCTCTGGGTCGGCAAGGACTCCAAGATCCCCAACATCAAGGGCTTCCGCAAGGATCTCGTGGAAAAGCTGAAGGAGATCCGCCCCCCCGTGCTTCGTTGGCCCGGCGGATGCTTTGCCGAGACCTATAATTGGAGAGACGGCATCGGTGAAAACAGACCCGTCCGCCCCAGCTGGTGGACTCCCAACGACGGCCGCTACGAATCCAACGAGGTCGGCACGCACGAATTCATGGATCTCTGTGAAATGGTCGGTGCCAAGGCGTATTTCGCCATGAACGTCACCTCGATCACGCCCATGGAAGCACGTGATTGGATGGATTACTGCATGTCTCCCCGCGGTGCCACGACGCTTGCGCTGGAGCGTGAAAAGAACGGTCATCCCGAGCCGTTTGACATCGCCTATTGGGGCGTTGGAAACGAAAACTGGGGTGGCGGCGGCAACATGACCGCGGATTATTACGCATTGCTGTATCGCAGCTTTGCCACTGTCATGGACAACATCTGCGGCAAAAAGTCCGAGCTGATCGTCGGCGGTGCAAACGGAAGTGATTACTCCTGGACGCACGACCTGGTTGACAACCTTTCCAAAACTCACGCACCCATGCACGGTATGTCCTTCCACTTCTACACACAAAGAGGCAGAGACGCGGTCGATTTTGATACCGAGGAATGGTACGGCATTCTCGAAAGATGCGAGATGATGGACGAGCGCATCGAGCGTCACTACTCCTATGCCGTTGGCAAGAAGATGGAGGACAAGCTCAAGCTCGTCATTGACGAATGGGGCTGCTGGCACCCCGAGGGATCGGGCCCCAGCAAGGGCTACAACCTCTTTGAGCAGCAATCCACCATGCGCGACGCGCTGGTTTCGGCTCTGACGCTCAACGTCTTCAACAACCGGTGCGACAAGGTGAAAATGGCAAACGTCGCACAGCTTTGCAACAATCTGCATTGCCTGTTCCTTGCCGGCGGTGAAAACTGCATCACCACTCCCACCTACCACGTATTCAAAATGTTCCGCGACCATCAGGGCGCAGAAGCGATCCGCGCATTTGCCAACGACAACGATGACATCAAGACTCGCGTTTCGGTGTCGGCATCGGTAAAAGACGAAATTTTGACCGTTACCCTCGCCAACTGCTCGTGCGAGGAGGACGCCGAGATCTCTCTGGATCTTCTGGGCGCCGTCGGCGAAAAAATGGCGAAGGTCGAGCTTCTCGCATCTGCGGATATGCACGACCACAACACCTTCGAGCAACCCGATCTCGTACACACCACGACCTGCGAGTGGGATATTTCCAAGCCCATCACGATGCCCAAGGCATCGGTTGCCACGGTGCAGTTCAAGATCGTCAAATAAAAAGCGAAAGCTTAATGCAGGACCGTTACGTTTTTGTAACGGCCCTGCTTTTTTGTTTCAAAACTCAGTTTTTGGGATATGCGCCGAAGAACCACGTCATATCCATGTCCTCGGGAATGTCCGCTCCGTGAGAGCCGTGTCCCTTCTCGGTCAGATGTGCGCCGTGGTCGGCGTTGAAGGCGGTCATCATACGGCTGCCGCTCCACTTTTCTCTCGCCAACGAGACCAGCCTGTCATAGCGGTCGGTGATCTGCGCCAGCACGTCAAGTGCGCGCGCGTCCTCGGGGCCGTAAGCGTGCATCGTATAGTCAAAAGAAAGCTGATACAGGAACAAAGCGTCGCATTCGTCGCGCTCAAGGATGCCGTACGCCTCCTCAAACATCTTTGCGTCGTCGTCACCGGGAATGATGTGCAGATCCTCTCCGCGGTTATAGAGCATCGAAGCAATACAGCCGTTGGCACAGGTCACGACAGCCACACGCTTGCCCGCCTTCACCAAAAGATCGATCAGCGTGGTCGTGCAGATCGAGGGCTGAACCACATCGTCGGTGATCATCGGCTTGACGTATTCCGGCACGCCGTTGCGATCGGGATAGGTGCCCGAAAACATCGCCGCAAAGCAAACCGGCGTGATTGAGGGCATCACAGCATGGAAGGGGACGTCGTACTGCGTATGCTTTCTGACCGGCGCAAAGATCGCCTCATAGCGATCCACAACGTAAGAAGGAACGGCGTCACAGTGCAAAAAGACCGCCTTTTCGATCGTTCCTCCGGCGCGCTCGAGCAGATTTTTCACCAGCTCGTCGGCAGCATCGGACATGTGCGCATCCTTTTCAATGCCCATACATTTCGCGACGGTTGCCGCAAAATTGGTCAGATCCAATCTCTGCATGTTATCTTCCTTCCTCTTCGGCAAGCTTGTTGAACTTTTCGATCAAAACGATCTCACGGGGATCGTAGGGACGCAGGTTCGCACGGAAGAGCTCATGCTGCCACTTGGTGAAATCGTAGCCGCGATCCTCGCCGCGATCCCACTGCTCCCACATGCCCGGCCAAGGCTCGTGCGTCTGGGTCTTTCCAACCACAAAGCCCCAGCAATAGTTGCTGACGTTGGCAAGATACAGGAGCGGGTAGATCTCCTGCACGTTGTTGTGGTTGATGCGATGCAGCCACTCGGTCTGGAAGAGAGGGCGGTTGAACTGCTGCAGGAAGCGGATCTCGGCAACCACCTTTTCGTAGGCGGAATAGCTGTGGAAGCTGATGACGTCGGAAAGCTCGAGTGCCACCTTCTCCTCCTCGGTTGCGATCTGCTTGTTCTTGATGCTGCGCCAAACGTCGGCACAAAGAGGCTGGATCGGATCCTCGGCACGCACGGTTGCGAACAGAACCTGCAAAAGCTCGATCGCACGGTCACCGATCTCGATGCCGGGCTCATTATAAATATTCCAGCAGAAAATACGCTCATCCTTCGCATAGGTGCGAACGATTCTCTGCACCATCTCCAAAAAGAGATCGCGCAGCTCGGGATATTCCATGTAATGCTTGGGCTGCAGTGCCTTCTGCTCCTCGGTCATCGGCACGCGGTTCTGGTGCGATGCGGGCGCGTAGGGCTGCTCACCCAGCTTTTTGGGGACAAACACGTCTCCTCGAGGCAGATCCTCCTCATAAGCCAACACCATCATGACCTTCTGACCGTGCTTGTCACAAAGGGTGACGTAGCGCTCCAAATTTGCCATGAACGCCTCGGGCTCTGCGTAATATACGTCGAAGTTTGCCCACAGACGCACCGTGTTGAAGCCGATCTTCTTGCAAAGCGCCAGCTCTCTGTCTGCGGTCTCAAACTTCTCTTCACATTTGTAGCTCTGCCACATATCCAAACGGTTGGAGCAATCCGAGCCGATAAAGTTACAGCCGCGCATCCATCCCTGCTTGGCATACCATTCGTTTGCCTGTTCACATGTCCATCTTTCTTTCATGAGTCATTTCTCCTTCTGTATAGGTTTTATTTTTTCTCAACCGCACGCTTGATCATGGCGTTGAGAGCTTCTCGAATGTTCAGGATCTGCGCAGCACTTCTCGCGCAGGTGTCAAAGGTCACGTCGGCTCCGATCGCCTCGTCAATGATCTTGACGACGGCATCCTTGCCGTAATAGGATTCACACAGCTTCATCGCTCTCATATCCTGCAGCGCGTCGAAAAAGACGAGCAACCGCAAAGAAGGCAACGGGTCTCCGTTTTGTGCGGGATAGACCGAGAACGCGTCTCCCGCGGGGACCCAAGAGTCGCCGTCCTGCTGCAAGAACGGAATGATCGCGTCTCCCGAGTGACGGTTGTTGTAGAAATTGTAGCCCCAATGCAGAAATCCGACAATGTCGTATTTGTACATCTGGAATCCGATCGAGCGGTTGCGCCACGAGGGCATGGCAACGAATCGGTTGGAGACCTTGCGTGACTGCGAGCAACAGTAATAGGTCCACAAATTCGGCACACGTCCCTCGATAAAGGGGGCGATGTGATTGTTGCTCGGAATCGGTGTGTCCACCACGCCGTCCTGCCAGAACACGTAATTCGAAAGCGCGTCCATGATGACGTAATCCTTGAGCAGATCGGCAACCACGGCGCGCGCGGCACGGTAAGAATCCAGGTGCGCCTCTCTCGGCTCGTCGGAAATGTGGAAGAAGCAACGCTTGTCGTTGCCGTTTTTCTTCATATGTGCGAGGAATTCCTTCACAAACGTGCGCAAAAAGCGGGAATATTCGGCTCCCGCCGCCTCGGTCTCCCAACCGAAAATGCGCTGATCGCTTCCGTCGACGTTCGCCACGATCTTGGGCGCGTGCTCGGCGCCCCACTGTGTGAAGAAATGCGAGATCTCAAAATATTGAATTCCGATGCGGTCACACATCTCGACCCAACGGTCAAGCAACGAAAAATCGAAGGTGTAGTCATCGCCTCTCTTCGTCACGCCGACCAGCTGCGTCGTCGGACGCTCTCCGCCGACCGCGGTGTCAAGAGGCGGTGTAAACACAGGCGTCAAGAGCATATTGATGCCGTTTTTGACCGCCATGCGTGCAAAATTCTCAATGATCTCCCAATGCCGCTCCGACCAGGTCTCGACGTTATAGTAGGTCGCAAGGCAGTCACAGTGGAACCACTGCGTCATATAGATCGATTCCTTGGGAAGGACGGCATCAATGATCTCGACGGTGATACTCGTCTTTGCGAAATTCCCTTCTCCGCCGTCAATCGAAAATCCGAGCGCATACTCTCCCGCTGCGATATCCTCCGGAATTTCGATCTCCACCCACACCGAGAACAGAAGTCCCGCGGTGCAGCAGACTTTGTTGACGTAGTGCAAGG
The DNA here is from genome assembly GCA_045534435.1 of Eubacteriales bacterium. Lineage (GTDB taxonomy): Bacteria > Bacillota > Clostridia > Oscillospirales > CAG-272 > UMGS1865. Next base: position 13,728 of record JAZSJS010000174.1, on the reverse strand, counting down.
GACGCAGAAGATCGGGAAACAGACCGGGGCCGGTGCTGATATAGTCCTCATCCTCTGCCATGTTCTGCAAAACAGGACGCTCCACGGGAACGTTGCACACGTCATGCACTGTGATATATGGAGTGAGCGCGCCATCCACCGCAAACACCGCGTGAATGCGCGAATCGGTTCCTTCTCCGATTCCCGGCTCGTATTCATACGTATGCAAAAGCTGAACCGAAAGCCGCTCTCCCTTGAGAGCCGAAATTCTCGTCAGCGGTGCAAAATCGGCAATATCACTCTCAAGCATCGCCTTCTCGAGTGACGACACCGGCTTGATCCTAATCATTCCAAAAACACCTCCGTAAAATTGACAATATTATTTTATAATATTATAGAACTTTTGCCTCCAAAAGTCTTTTCCGTTCTTGACCTTTGGTTGTATCATATTGACTCTTTCCGTCAAATTTCCGTCCAAAACGCAGGGCTGTCGCAGCGCAACAGCCCTTGTTTTGATCTCCTTGAGGGAGATTTTTATGCTTCTTTGTTTTCCGCAACGATCTTCGCGGTCAGGTTTGCGGGAACCGTGTCGTATCCCGTCACGGTATACTCGAACGAGCCTCTTCCCTGCGTCATTGCGCGAAGGATGATCGGATAATCCATCAGCTCTGCCTTCGGAGCGACTGCCTGGACAACCGTGTAGCCCTTCTTTGCGGAGGGCTCCATGCCCATCACGCTGCCGCGGCGCTTGTTGAGGTCACCCATCACGTCTCCAACGAGTGATTCGGGAACCGTGATCAGAAGATCGCCGACAGGCTCAAGCAGAACGGGGGCTGCCAGCTCCAATGCCTTCTTGTATGCCAACGATGCAGCCGTCTTGAAGGAAAGCTCATCGGAGTCGACCGCATGATAGGAGCCGTCGTACAGATCGGCTGCCAGGCATACCAGCGGGTATCCGTAAGCACCCTTGCTCATCGAATCCAGAACGCCCTTTTCAACTGCGGGGTTGAAGTTCTTCGGAACGGTTCCGCCGACGACCGAAACGGTAAAGGTCAGGCCCTCACCCTCGCCGGGAGCAAAGCGCATCTTGACGTGTCCGTACTGACCCGAACCGCCGTTCTGCTTCTTGTGCTTACCTTCCACGTCAACCGACTTGGTGATCTTTTCGCGATACGCAAGCTTGGGAACGTCAAAGCGGACGTTCAGACCAAAGCGGCTCTTGAGTCTTGCGGAGAGAACCGACAGATGGACGTCACCAAGTCCGTAGATCAGAAGTTGCTTGGTCTCGGGATCGTTTTCAAAGCGGATGGTGTAATCCTCCTCAGCCATCTTCGAGATGCTCTGAGAGATCTTGCCCTCGTCACCCTTGGAAACGGGGATCATTGCCTTGACGAGATAAGGCGTGGGATATTCGATATGAGAATAGCTGAATTCCTTGTTCCAGGTCAGCGTGTCGTTGGTGTTGGTGTTCGAAAGCTTGGCGACCATTCCGATGTCACCGCAAGCTAGCTCGTCGTCACCGGTTTGCTTCTTGCCCTTGACAACTTACATGTGCGAAAGCTTTTCGCTGTCTCCCGTGGTGTTGTTTCTCATCAAAAGGTCTCTCTTGACGGTACCGTTCATAACCTTGAAGAAGGACATCTTTCCGACGAACGGGTCTGCGACCGTCTTGAAGACGAAGAGCGAAGGCTCGCCCTCGGGCGTGATCTCCTGCTCGGAGCCGTCTGCGAGGATCTCCTGCTTCTTTGCCGTATGGCGCGGGAAGGACTCGGTGATCTTGTCGAGCATGGTCCAAACGCCCCACAGCTTGGTTGCCGCGCCGCAGAATACCGGCACGATGTCACCGTGAATGATACCCTCGTGAACCGCGTTGATTGCTTCCATGTGCGTGATCTCTTCGCCCTCGAAGTATTTCATCATCAGATTTTCGTCGGTGCTGGCAACTGCCTCCATCAGCATATCGCGGTATTTCTGCACCGCCTCCATCGATTCCTCGGGAATCAGCTCCACGCTGTGACGTCCGTTATTATCAAACACGTGCGCGGACTCGTCGATCAGATCGATCGCACCGACCACCTCTCCGTTTTTGACCATGGGGATCGTCAAAGGACAGACGTGCTTTCCAAAGGTCACGTGCAAGCTGTCAAGCACACGGCCGAAGCGTGCTTCGTTGTCATCGAATTTATTGATAAAGAATGCACGGGGCATCTTCGCCGCCTCTGCATAATCCCAAGCGATCTCGGTTCCGACCTCGATGCCTGCCTTGCCGTCGACCACGATGATCGCACTGTCGGCAACACGCATGGCCTGCAGGACCTCTCCGGAGAAATCCAGATAGCCGGGGGTGTCAATGACGTTGATCTTGACGTTCTTCCACATCATGGGAGCAACTGCAGCGGAGATCGAGATCTTTCTCGCAGACTCCTCGGCGTCAAAGTCACAAACCGTATTTCCCGCGGTGGTGTTTCCCAAGCGGTCGGTTTCTCCCGTAATGAAAAGCATTGCCTCTGCAAGAGAGGTCTTTCCCGAGCCACCGTGGCCCAGCAATGCAACGTTTCTGATGTTTTTCGTTTCGATTTTTGCCATTGTCGTAATCCTTTTTGAGTACCTTTCATCCAAATTACCGAAAAATGCGGCATTTTCATTCCCGCATCCAACGCTCCGTACACAGATGCGTTTTCGATCGGCTTACTACTCTATTATACAATACAAAAAAGGATTTTTCAACATCTTTTTTTCCATCTCGCGTAGAATTATCTCGCGCTTTTTTGTGCATTTTAAACAATTTCAAGAAATCAAAAACAGATTCTTGGCATTTTGAGCCGTCACCAGCGCTGCCTCCTGCGGCGTACAGGACCAAAGCTCGGCAAGCGTCGCGACCGTATGGATCATCAGCCCCGAGTGGTTGAGTCTGCCGCGCATGGGGTGTGGCGCGAGATAGGGCGCATCGGTCTCCAGCAGGAGCCGATCCCGCGGAACCGCGAGCGCTGCCTCTCTGACGCGATTGGCATTTTTGAAGGTGAGCGTCCCGGAAAAGGAGATATACCATCCGCGCCGCGCCAGCTCCCTTGCCATTTCGGCACTTCCGCTGTAGCTGTGAAAAACGCCGCGCACCGCGGGATAGCGCAAAACCGTTTCAAAGCAGTCTCCGTGCGCCTCTCTGTCGTGCACGATCACGGGCAGATCCAATTCCTGTGCCATCTCAAGCTGACGCGCAAAGAAATATGCCTGCTTTTGCTTGTCCATCGGGATCTCGCCGTAATTTTCATAATGATAATCCAGCCCGATCTCACCGAGCGCCACGATCTTGTCGCGTCGACGGCTCACCGCGTCGCCCAGGATCATCCGCAGCTCGTCCAACGCTGCATCGGCATCGGGAAGATAGTGACAGTCCTCGGGATGGATCCCCACCGCCGCGAGCATTCCGTCGTATTTCGCCGCCTGTGCGACCGCGCGGCGCGAGCTTTCGCAATTCGTGCCCACGTTGACGATTGCGGAGATCGGATCGGGCATGATCTGCCGCAGAATCGCATCCGCTCCCCCCTCGCTCTCCCTGTCAAAGCGAGTGTCAAAATAATGCGCGTGTGTGTCAAATATTTGCATATTCACTCCAAAAAGCACGGAACGTCCGCAAAAATCCCCTTGGAAAAGTCAAGAGAAACCTTCCCATGAAAAGTTTCTCTTGACGGCTCGGGAGCAGCGCTCCGCGGTATTTTATTTTCAGAATTCGTTCTTCAAACTGCGACTGAACAGCGAATCCAGCTCCGTGCGAAAATCGGCATTCTCGTAAAGCACGCGATAGACCGCCTCACAGATCGGAAGCTCCACTCTGTATCTTTGCGCCAGACCGTGCAGCGCGGCGGCGGTGTAATAGCCCTCCGCAAGCGCTCCGAATTCCTCGCCCCGAACGAAGCACTCACCAAACTTGCGGTTGTGCGAATAGGGTGAGAAAACGGTCGCCTCATAGTCTCCGAGATGGCAAAGTCCGTAAGCCGAAACAGGATTTCCTCCCATCGCCTCGATCAGACGCGCGACCTCACGCGTGCCGCGGCTCATCAAGGCACCCTTCAGCGTTGAAAGCTTCACACCGTCCAGAAAGCCCGCGGCAATTCCGATGACGTTCTTCGCAGCCGCACCGATCTCGTTTCCGATGATGTCCTGTCCGTAATAGAAGCGGATCAGGTCGCTCGAGAACTGCGACACAAGACGCTGCTTGACCTCCTCGTCAGCACTGTCGATGACCATGCAGTTCGGCACGCCGGCATAGAATTCCTGCACGTGTCCGGGTCCGATCCAGACTGCCACGCGGTTCGAGGGGTGCAGCGTTTCCTCCACGATCTCGGAAAGTCTCTTTCCCGTGGAGATTTCAATTCCCTTCATACAGAGCACGACGGTTTTGTTTTGCAGATCCAGCGGCAGCAGCTCATCCTTCAGAAGAGAGCGCAGACCCTGCGAGTTGATCGAGATGATCAGAACGTCACAGGTACGCGTGCACTGAATATCGGTGGAAAGCTCCACACTTTCGGGAAGCGTGAGCATTCCGTTGCCACGTGTTTGCAAAAAGCGCTCCATCGGCGGATCTCCGGCACGTCCGTAAAGCGTAACGCGGTGTCCCATGCGATCAAGATACCATGTGATCAGCGAGCCCCAACGCCCGCATCCGATAACGGTAATATTCATATACGTATTGCGAAAACCCTCAAGCGGGTCTTCGTTCCCCTTTCAAAGATTGTCGGGTCTGTCGCTTCAAAAGGTTGGGATCGATTTATCTGACGCGCTCACCAAGCGGCGTGTCGTCTGCAAGGAATACCACGCGAACGGTCTCCTCGCCCGATGCCAGGATCATGCCGTTGGATTCGATTCCGCACAGCGTTGCCGGCTTGAGATTCGCGACGAGAATGATCTTCCTTCCGATCAGATCCTCGGGTGCATACCACTTGGCGATGCCCGAAACGACCTGTCTTTGCTCATAGCCGAGATCGACCTTGAGCTTGAGCAGCTTCTTTGCCTTCGGCACCTTTTCGCACTCCAGAATCCTTGCCGTGCGCAGCTCCACGCCCATAAAGTCCTCATTGCCGATGAGCGCGCAGCCCTCTTGCTTCTCGGGAACGGCGTTTGCCTTTTCCTCTGCCTGTGCCGCGGCGATCATCGCCTGACGCTCTGCCTCAAACTCGGCAAGCTTCTTTTCCTCGTCCACGCGAGCAAACAGCACCTTGGAGTCTCCGACCGTCTCGCCCGCGACCATGCCGTCAAACGACGCAAGAGAAGCAAAATCGCGCTTGGCCGTATTCAGCTCGTTCAAAATCTCCTCCGCCGTGGCGGGAATGAAGGGCATCAGCATGACGGCGCCCTGACGGATCGCCTCCATGAGATTGTAAAGCACGGTACCGAGCCTTCCTCTTTGGCTCTCATCCTTGGCAAGCGTCCACGGGGTGGTCTCGTCGATATATTTGTTGGCACGGCTGAGCATCTCAAAAATGCCCTCCAGCGCGTCGGCGATCCGATAACCGTCCATCGCCTCGCACAGATTTGCATATGCCTTGACGCAAGCCTCCTTCAGCTCGGCGTCGGTTCCCTCCTCCCCAAGAGGTGCGGGAACGACCTTGTCAAAATATTTCTTTTCCATGTCGAGCGTACGCTTGACAAGGTTTCCGAGATTGTTGACCAGATCCATGTTGAATCTCTTGATAACCGCCTCATAGGTGATCGAGCCGTCAGACGCAAAGGGCATCTCGGAGAGTGCGTAATAACGCACACCGTCCACACCGAAATGCTCGGCAAGCTTGTCGGCGTAAATGACATTGCCCTTGGATTTGGACATCTTATCCATGCCGAAATTGAACCACGGGTGTCCAAAGACCTTCTTGGGAAGCGGCAGATCAAGCGCCATGAGGAAGATCGGCCAATAGATGGTGTGGAAACGCAGAATGTCCTTTCCAATGATATGCACGTCAGCAGGCCAATATTTGCGGAAATGCTCGCTCTGCTCCTCAAAGCTCTTGTCGGGATCGTAGCCAAGTGCGGTGATATAGTTGGTCAGCGCGTCGAGCCAGACATAGACGACGTGCTTTTTGTCAAAGTCAACGGGAATACCCCAGGTAAACGAGGTGCGCGACACGCAAAGATCCTGAAGTCCCGCCTTGAGAAAGTTGTTGACCATTTCCTTTTTGCGCAGCTCGGGCTGGATGAAGTCGGGATTCTCCTCAATGTGCTTCATCAGACGGTCGGCATACTTGCTCATTTTGAAGAAATATGCCTCCTCCTTTGCCTGCGTCAGGTCTCTGCCGCAATCCGGACATTTGCCCTCTGCCGCCTGCGTGTTGGTGAAGAAGGACTCACAGGGCGTGCAGTACCAGCCCTCGTATTCGCTCTTGTAAATATCGCCCTGTCCGTAGAACTTCTTGAAGATCTTCTGCACCGCTGCCTCATGGTAGTCGTCGGTAGTGCGGATGAAATAGTCGTAGCTGGAGTTCATCAGATCCCAGATCCCCTTGATCTCACCGGCAACGCCGTCGACATAGGCCTTGGGTGTGATCCCCTGCTCGTTCGCGAGATTTTCGATCTTCTGTCCGTGCTCGTCGGTTCCCGTGCAGAAATACACGTCCTTTCCGCGAGCTCTTTGATAACGCGCAACGGCATCGCTCATGATCACCTCATAAATATTTCCGAAATGGGGCTTACGGGATGCGTAAGCGATGGCTGTTGTCAGATAAAATTTTTCACTCATGTTGTATTTATTCCTCCGATTGGATAATCATTTCATTTTCTTGACCGAGATAGCGGAAATACGCGATCAGCATACGCGGAAAGACCTCCCACAGAAGCAGAATGCCGAGGGTCAGAAGTCCCAGCAGAATCCACGGCAAAAAGCCGAGGAAAAACCGAAACGACGCCCGATAGGTATGCGTCGGCAGATTCCGCTCAGGCATTCGCCCGGACTCCGAGGCATCGCTTGCGGAGAGCGCGACCGCCGGGCAGGGAAACCGCCGTATCCAGAGCAAAACCGCGCCAACCGTCTCCGCGAACACGGTCAGACCGCACAGAAAGGCGGGAAAGCCCTCGGCAGATGCCAACGACAGAAGCCAATCCGTCAAAAGGATGATGCCGACGGTCAGTCCGAGACGCCAAAACGTGCTCCACGAGAGCCTGAGTGCGTGCGCATAGCTTTTTGCAGAGGAAAAGGGCTCAAAGACCTCCGAAAGCACGGGCTGCCCACCACACGCGATCTTTTTCGCGAAGGCAAGCAAGCCGATGAGCGACGGCAACGTCAGAAACAAGGCCGTCAGCGAGATCACCGCGACGTAGCCCGCGACCGTCAAGCCGCTCCATGCCGCCGAGTCGACCGAAGCGTTGACATATGCCTTGAAAAGCGCCATGGCATTGTGCCAAACCACATAGAGCGACACGTTCAACGCCACGAGCAGGATCGCTTCGATCAAAAGCAAGCGATTTCCCTTTTGTGCCAATATGTCACCCGCCTCGCGCTTTGCCAACGCAAGGGACGGACTCCCGTTTTCTTGCAATTTCAACCGAGCATCCTCCTTTCCATAAGAACAATCTTTTTATATTATAACAAAAAAGACAGACTTTTACAATAGTTTTTTGAATTTTTTCCCTCTTTTCGGTCTATAATCCCTTCAACCCCATCAAAAATCGCAAAAAAAGAAAGGATTTGCAACGCAATGAAACCGATTCTCTATTATCAAAATCCCCTTCAGAAGACCGTTGAAAACATCTTCCTGTTCCTCTTCGGCGGTGTTTTGTATTGCGCGCTCGAGATCGCCGAGCGCGGATGGTCTCACCCGAGCATGGCACTCTGCGGTGCGCTTTGCTTTTGGCTGATCTATCGCCTCAACGAGCGCTACTCCCATCTTCCCGTTCTGCTCCGCGCCTTTAGCGGAGCGCTTCTCATCACCACCGTGGAGCTCTTCGCAGGATGCCTGCTCAACCTCGGTCTGGGGCTCGCCATTTGGGATTACAGCGCCATGCCCTATCATTTCCTCGGCCAGATCTGCCTTCCCTATGCCGTCGTCTGGTTCCTGCTGTGCATCCCTCTGACGGGCATCAGCTACCTGATCCGCCGCCACGTTTTTCTCTCGCTCGTCTGATCTCAAAACGCAGCTTCGGCGCCTCTGCAAAAAGACAGAAGCGCCGACATTTTTTAGAATGAGACTAATTTTTGTTTTTATATTTATTGAAATTTATAACCAAAATCAAATGACATAGGTGGCTTTTTTATCCTCTTTCTCAGGCGCCGCGTCTTCGGGATCAGGACAGTCGAGGAAGGTATAGGAATAGAGATCGCACTTGAAGAGCTTCATTTTCAAGCGGTATTTGACGTTGAGATCCAGCTCGTCCAAGCCCTTTGCCCACTTGACCTCATAGGAAATAGCGTCCACCTTTTCCAAAGCACAATCCGCAAAGCTGAACCCCTCCAAAGCCGTTCCCTCCTCGTCGGCAACGGCAAGCTCGATCCTTCCAAGGGGTTGGATGTCCGCATTGATGCGCAACCGCTTTCCGAATGGCAGCAGAACGGTGGTAATGGCACCGTGCGACTCGGCATGCAGGGAGGTGTAGCCATCCTCTCGATAAATAAAGCGGCAGATGCCGGGATAAGCCGCACCCTTCTCCTTCACGGCATCGCTCACCATTCCCTCCTCATTGTGTCCGCAAGGCATGGGAGAGAAATAATGGATCCATTTTCCGTCTCCCTCATCAACCATGCCGATGCAGCTGTAAACACATCCCGGCAAGCCGTTTTCCCGACTGATGATCGGATCGAGGCCCATCGGACGGTGAATGGTGTTGAGATCACGTGAGGTGGCAAGAATGACCTCCACGTGATCGTCCGTGCGGTGGAACGGGGTCGGGAAAAGCACGAAAGCATTGTCCGCACCCTTCCAATGGTGCACGGAAAGCTGGTAATAGTCCACGTCGGGCGGATCGTTGGGATCGCCGTTCAAAACGATGCGCGGCTCGCTAAAGGTGCGGAAATCATCGCTTTCCGAATAGCTCATCGTGCGCCGCGTCACGTGTCCGGGTGCGCGGGATTTTGTCATGATGACATATTTTTTGCGTGCTTTGTCATACAGCAGGCTTGCCTGGGTGTCTCCGCCGTCAAAAAACTTGCCAAGCTCGTTCCAATGGATGCCGTCGGCAGAGACCGCGCCGTGCGTCTCCACACCCGTCAGGATTCTGCGAACACCCGGCTCGTAATCGTAAACGACACGGGTAAACACCATCTTGAAGCGCTCCTCCGCGGGGGCGGTTTCGTCATACAGAATCACCTCGCCCTCGTCGGTATAATATCCGTGACCTCCGTTGACGCGGATAATATTGTTTTCCTTTGAGCCGTTATACTCATGCAAGCCAAGGCTCGGCTTGTCCCAATGCACGCCGTCCTCACTCGTAGCATAGCAAAGACTGAAGCAATTGGGATCCGTGGCAACCACCTCATACCACGCGTGATAGGTATCATCCACCTTTATGACCGTGGCGTACGCACCCACGCGAGGCTGCTCCCACGGATTGTCCGGCCGGAGGATCGCCTCGGTCTCCACGATCGGTCGATGCGCCTTGATCGTCACACCGTAAGGCGAGCTATCCTTTGGATTGTAGCCCTTGAGATCCACACCGTAGCCGGGATCGACCTCCCACCAGTCAACAAATACGTGCTTTTGATCCATGATCCTTCTCCTGAAGTCAAAGATTTTTCTCGGTGACATCCCGAAACCATCCTCATTATAGCATAGAACCTCGGAAAGCACAAGTCCAAAATCAAGACCTTTTTCCGAGGCGGCTGTCTTTTTTTTGATCCGCAAAAAAATTCAGCTCCCGGCAATTTACCGAGAGCTGAAGCCTTCTAAACAGAATCCTTTGGAACATAGAATGTCATGGCGACACCGTCGTCCTTCACCAAAAAATCCTTGGGCAGCGAAAAGATCAGCTTGGAGACGTAGAGATCTCCCGCCGCGCCGCTCAAATTCGCCGCTTGAATGATATAAATCGGCCAAAACCACTCCGTGGGCAGTACAAGGTTGAGGATCAAAAGAACCACGCCCCAGATGACAATGGGAGAAAGGCCGATGATCAGATACGATCTGCGGTTGAAATATGCACGGCTCGCTGCAAATGCATACATTCCCGTAAATCCAAAGGTCGGCTTGATCCCCTTTCCGTATTTTCTCATAAAGATCCCATGAACCGCCTCGTGCAAAATCATGTAAGCAATCATGCCGCCGATCAGGACCGCCATCCGCAGAAAATAGGTGAACCGATCCGGAGCCGAAAAGAGATTTTGGATCGGAAGAATCAAGTGCCCCAAGACAGCAAGCACCGCCATGATGACAAGCGCGAGCAGGTTGACGAGAAGCATCAGCTTTTTATCCTTCTGCAAATCGATCCGACGATATTCACGGTAATTTTCGGGCAGCGTTGCGCTGTTTTCCACACGCATAGAGAGCCCTCTCAATCAAGCACAGGAAGACGGAAGACCACCGAAACACCGGTCGCAGCCATGGCTTCCTCGGCCTCCTGCTCGGGCATCACGCGGCTGACGATCGCGAATTTGCCGTCTGCCACAGCCACATACTCCTCGGCCCCCAGAGCCGCCTTTGCCTTTTCGGCGCACTTGGGACAGCCATCGATCACGTAGCAGCGGCGGCAAGCATAGTCGGCTCGATCGGCAACGTCGGTCTCGGTCGCATTCTTCCATTCGGGCAGTCTGCGCTCCTCTGCACGGCGCGACAGGATGTCGATGATGTCCGCCACAACGGCACTTGCCGTGGGAAGCTTACCCGCACCCGCGCCGTAGAAGAGCGCGCGTCCGAGCATATTGGTATCCACCAGAATGCCGTTGAAAACGTCATCCACGTGGCTGATGGGATTCGACGAGGGGACGAAATAGGGAGAAACGGCTGCATAGATCCTGCCGTTGATCCTTTCGGTGTGTCCGATCAGCTTCACCGCGCCGCCCAGCTTGTCCGCGGTTGCGGTGTGAAGGCCGGTGATCTTGGTGATGCCCTCGGTGGGAATGCTCTTGGGGTCGATCAGCACGCCGTAAGCCAGCGCCGCCAGAATGACGATCTTGCGCGCGGCGTCAAGGCCCTCCACGTCGGCAGCGGGGTTTGCCTCGGCATAGCCCTTCGCCTGTGCCTCCTTGAGGACCTCGGCAAATTCCGCGCCCTCGTTCTTCATTTTCGTCAGGATAAAGTTTGTCGTTCCGTTGAGAATGCCGCTGACAGCCAAAATCTGATTGGATGCAAGGTCGGTCTGCATCGGGCGGATGATCGGGATGCCGCCACCCACGCTCGCCTCAAAGAGATAACAAACGTGATTCTGACGCGCAAGCGTGAGCAGCTCCACGCCAAAGTTGGCAACGACCTCCTTGTTCGAGGTCACAACGTGCTTTCCCGCCTTCAGTGCGGCTGCGGTAAATTCATAGGCAGGATGTGAGCCGCCCATCATCTCCGCGACGAGAACGACCTCGGGATCGTTCAGAATGATATTGATGTCATGCACCACACGGTCTCCCAAGGGATGCTCGGGGAACTCGCGCAAATCCAGAATATATTTGACGGATACCTCATCACCGCAATGCGCCGTGATCAGCTTTTTGTTTTCTTCCAAGACCTCGGCGGTACCGCTGCCGACCACACCGAAGCCGAGAATTGCAATTTGCATCATCGTTTTTCGTCCTTTCAAAATGACTTCTCTTATATCATAACACAAAATCTGCCAAAATGCAAACAAAACTATTGAAAAAAATAAAAAAATATGCTATAATTTTTTCAGCCAAGGCAAAACCAAGGAGGAACACTCATGGCATCACCCATCGGAAGCATGAACAACGTCAAGATTTTTGTCCTTTACCTCATGCGAAACATCAATTATTCTCTCGATTTCGTCACCATCAACGAGATCGTCATGCAGACCGACTACATCATGTATCTCGACTTTGCGGTCGCCTTCCATGAAATGCTGGACGGAGGACTGATCCAAGAGGATGGAATGAATGAAAACGGAGACCCGCTTTATGCCGTCACGAGCCGTGGCGCGATGGTGGCAGAGCAGCTGCGCAGCGATCTTCTCCCCTCGATCCTCGACCGCAGCCTGGCATGCGCGCTTCGCTATCTCGATTTCAAGCGTCGCGGCATCACCGTCGACTGCTCCTCCGAGCGTCTCGGAGATCAGACCTTTCAGGTTTCCTTCGTGGTCCGCGAGAAGGACAAGATTCTGATGCAGACCTCGGTCAACGTCGATTCGGAATACCGCTCCAGACAAATGCGCGAAAATTTCCGTGAGCGTCCCGACGTCATTTACCGCGGAATCATCGCACTTTTGACCGGAAACGTGAATTATTTATTTGACAAATAAATCACACACTTTAACAAAATAAAAAATCCTTTATTCGATTAAAATATTCTTTATTTAATTAAAAAGTAATATTTAACAATCTTTCTCGGGGCAAACTGTCAATTATTTACAACAGGCAAGATTTCGTTTGTTAGATTTGGCAATTTGCTCCTTGTTTTTTTGTCTAAAAAATCCACAAAACTGTTTTTTTGCCAATTTTCTACAATTTTTCACAAAAAAAGGGGGTTGACTTTTGGCAAAAATATGATATAATGTTAGAGATGGAAAAAGAATATCCGTAAAATTCCACAAATCCTTTGCATTTTTTCAGTCAAAATTGCAAAATCAAACCAATCAAATCATCCCTGTCAGGAAAGGCGCGCGGTCAATCCCAATGAACATTTCATCTTCATCCTTTGATGCTGAGTTACACGAGCTTCTCAAAAGCATACAAAACGGCAATTCGGGTGTTTTTGAAGCGTTGCTGAATCGCTATGACAACTTGATCCGCACCATGACAAGCCAATTCGGCACAGCCGTTTCCGCCGCCGACGCAGACGATCTCCGTCAGGAGGCGATCCTCGCGCTCTACCGCGCGGCAATGCGCTTCGACCTTGCGCAGAAGGACGTGCAGTTCGGCTTGTTTGCCAAGACCTGTGTCCGTCATGCGCTGATCTCCCATTTGCGCAAGCAGAAGAAGCAGGAGGCCGTGGTTTTGTTGGATGAGGATTTGTTAAAAGCGCAATCCGAGCAGAGCGAGCAGGATCTCGAGGCGCGCCTGATCGAGGAGGAAAGCTATCTGGCTCTTTCCGAGCAGATCCGTCTTTCTCTTTCCGAGCAGGAGAACCGCATCTGGTGGCTCTATCTTTCGGGACGCACGGCAAAAGAGATCGCCGTGTGTGTCGGGAAGAACGAGAAATCGGTGCAAAACGCGATCTATCGCATCCGCCGCAAATTGCGCACGGTCATTCCCACTCCGGACTGATATGCCCTTTTAGCTTAATCAGAGCGTTGAGAAATCAAAGGTGGCGGTCAAAATCCGTCGAGGGCAAAAAAAACATTTTTTGACAAGAGAGGGTTCACACAATGTTCCAGGACGAGAACTACGCAGCAGTAGAAAACGAAAACAAAGAGTACGTCGACGAGACTCTGGTCTGCAAGGATTGCGGCAACGAGTTCGTGTTCACCGCAGGTGAGCAGAGATTCTATGCCGAAAAGGGCTTTTTGAACAAGCCCAAGGCTTGCAAGGCATGCCGTGACGCGAGAAAGAACGCCAACAAGGCTCCCCGTGAGTACTTCACGGCAGTATGCGCAGAGTGCGGCGGCGAGGCGAAGATCACGTTCCAGCCTTCCAACGACAGACCTGTATACTGCAGTGCTTGCTTCGAAAAGAAG
>JAZSJS010000142.1:0-2631 GCA_045534435.1 Eubacteriales bacterium | reverse complement strand
GTCCCCAAATAGCCGCGGGAGCTATTGAAAGAGCGAGCGTAGGGATAAAGAATGACCTTTACAAAGAATGCGATAAAAGTTTTTGAAGGGGTGTGGAAAAGAGGCTTGCATCGCACACGGCTCATCATCGGGGGATTTGTTTGCACAGACATCCCCGAGATTAGCCCCGCCGCAGGCGGCTTTTTTCAAAAAGTTCCCCCACAAATCGCGTCCTTCAAAAAGCGCCCCATTGAAAAACAGGAAAGCTTTATTGTTTCCAATCCAGATTTGCGCGCTTGGCTTGCTCGTGCTGAAGGCGGCGAGGGATGTTGTAGACCCGTCCGTCGCGGCGAAGCCTTGCGCCGGTCTGATGGAAGGAGAACGGGACCCCTGCCTGCTCGCAGGCACGTCGGATGCCGAGGATCCATTCAAGATCGCAGACACGCGCACCGTCACCGGATTCGCCTCCGGCGCTCACCTCGGAGATCAGGCGTCGGTCGAGATAGGGCGATAGGTCGATCGCGCCGAGCAGCGGCTCACAAACGATGACGCGTCGGCGAAGCGGCAGTTCGAGGAAGATCGGCAGACGCGCGTCGGCACGCGCTTGATTTTCACAGGTACAGCCAACCGTCACGTTTGGATACCCCTCTCCCCAATCGTCGGGGAGTACGGATGCCAGACGCTCGATCCGCTTGGTGAAAAAAATGAAATGCAGATCGGAGCGCTCGCGCATCATCCGCCATGCGTCGGGGCGCCATTCGTCGGCTTCTTCAATCAAAAAATCGGACGAAAAGCAGGTGTAGACGCTTTCGCCCGATTCGATTTTCCAGGAGTCGCGCACACGGCGCAGAGGAAGCAGAAAATCCGAATTGAGCGTGACGGAGGTGCTTTCCTTGCCGTGCTTGGAATCGATCCGATATACGTAGCAATTTTGGCAGCCCTCACTGACACGGCGACAGCCGTGCCACGGATTCCACATGACGCTCATTCGTTGCCCTTCTTGAGCACGTTCAGCTCCTTGAGGAAGGTGTCGATGTCCTTGAACTCGCGGTAGACTGACGCGAAGCGCACGTATGCCACCTCGTCGCGCTCCTTGAGCTTGTGCATCACCATTTCCCCGATTTCGGTCGAGGACACCTCTTGGCGCAGCGTGTTTTGCAGCTCGGCTTCGATCTCGTCCACCAAAGAGACTGCGTCAACAGGGCGCTTTTGGGTCGCCTTCAGAACGCCCGAAAGCAGCTTCGGCTTGTCGAAGAGCTCTTTTCCGCCGTTCTTTTTCACAACGATGATCGGAACGGTTTCGATGGTTTCAAAGGTCGTGAAACGCTTTTGACAGGCAAGACACTCGCGGCGTCTGCGAATGCTGTTTTCTTCGGGAACGGGACGCGAGTCGATGACCGTGCTTTTCTCATAACCGCAGCCGGGACATTTCATAGTCGTTTGGATCCTTTCGAGTGAATGATACGAGCCGAACGGTATCGCTTTTTGCAAGCCTCCGTTCTTGGGGATATTATATCATACAAAAGAAAAAAAGTAAAGTCTTTTTTTCGATTTTGAAGGATTTCTTCCATGTTTTACCCGCTCTCTCCAAGCCTCAGGTCGCAGAGAACGTCGGACAGCGTGCATGGCGTCACAAAGCCTTCACACACGGTACGGTAAAACGCGGTCGCGCGCAACAGATCTCCTCCCACCGCCTCGGTGCATTCCTCCTCGTCGGAGAACACGGAGATACAGTATATCCTCGCCCGATGCGGCTCATGAAGCAAGAGCCGATAGGTCAGTTGCAATCCTTGACAGGTGATGCTCTCCTCTGCCAATATGATCGACTCCTTGCTTGTGCTTGCAGACATGGTGTTCATTTTTCGCGCGCTCCTTTTCGTCGGTTCTGCCGGGGATTGTTAATATAATAATATTATATCATATTATCATTCTGCAAATCTAAACGAAATTCCTGCTTTTTCATCACTTTGTGACAAGCCTCCGCCTCTTTGGCGCAAAATCACCCTCTTTTGCCCCTTTTTGAGCCGTTTTTGAGATGTTTTCTCAGCCTTTTGAGATGAATTTTTTACAAAAAATTTTATGGGTGTTTTGTGGGGGCGGCTTTTTGCCTTCGGCGACCAAAGAAACTTTTTGAAAAAAGTTTCTCTGGACTCTTCAAAAACTTTTATCGCATTGGATATAAAGGTAATTCTTCATCTGTGCGCTCATCCATTCGATCGCTCCCGCAGTTGTTTTGGGACCCACGACCCAAAACAACCATCAAGGTTGTTTGGATTTGGGTAGCTGTGCTTCGGTTTTTGATGGAGCGAATGGTTTTCACCAATCTTGTAGGGGGCGACGTCCCCTACATTGTTTCGTTGATTTGTGCGTTGGAATGAGATTTCAATCTGTTTGTCGAAACAGTCAGAGTGCATGCGAGCCCCCTTCGTGTCATCCTGAGCGAAGGGAGGCAGGGTTGCCCAGCGAAGTCGAACTTTCGTGCTTGCACGAAAGCGCGAGGCTGTAAGTCGTAGCGGGATCTACGAAGGGGTTTTATAGATCCCAACGCCAATGGCGTTGCCCTCCCTGTGGTCGGGTTCGACTCCGGAAACACCACACCGTGGTGTTCCCTTCTCTCAGGATGACACGCTGGAATGACATCTCGGTCAATCT
>JAZSJS010000125.1:0-5039 GCA_045534435.1 Eubacteriales bacterium | reverse complement strand
CGGCAATAATGGCGGTCTCAGTGGGACCGAAGGTCACGATGCCGATGGCGGCCAGATGATAGTCCACAGCGGGGTCCAACCCGAGCTTACGGTAAATGATAGGGTCGGGATTGGCAATGATATGTGCCAGCGTGATCTGCTTGCCGGGCACCAATTCCTGTATGATCCTGTTTTTGTTTTCGTAAGTATCGTTCAATGGGTTCACCCCTTTATAATAATGTAGAGAATCAGCCGCCGATGACCGCCTTCAGCCCCTCGCTCTCCGCCACGCGGCGCAAGCGCTCCATGTGCTCCGCACTCGGTGTGGGAAGGTCTCCCATGCCGTAATCACGCTCAAGTCCCATGTATTTGTCATAGCCCAAGCGGTGATACGGAAGCAAATGGATCTCATTGACACCAGGCAAAGACGCGGCAAAGCGCGCGATGTCACGGATCTCTTCCTCGGTGTCGTTGAAGGTAGGTATGGTCGGAACGCGGATGATCAGATGCGTTCCCGACTCGGCAATTTTCCTCGCGTTGGCAAGGATCAGCTCATTTCTCATGGTTGTAAATTTTTCATGCTTTTCGGAATTGATATGCTTGATATCCATCAACACCGTGTCGAGCAGCTTCAGCTGCGGCTCGATCATCTCAAAAGGCAGGCAAGCCGTGGTCTCCACCGCAGTGTTGATCCCTTTCTCCTTCGCCTCCTTGAGCAACGCCGTCACAAATTCCTGCTGACAAAGCGCCTCGCCGCCCGAAAGCGTCAAGCCGCCTCCACTGCGGCGATAGTACGGCATATCGCGAATCACCTGGCTCATCACGTCGCCCACCGTGGTATCGTAGCCGACCACGCGGGTTCCGTTCGCCGTTTTCATGCGCTGAATACGAAAGCTTTGCGATTCGGGATTGCAGCACCATCGGCAACGGAGAATACAGCCCTTGAGAAAGACCACGGTCCGTATTCCCTCGCCGTCATGTGTTGAGAATTTCTGAATATCAAAGATCCTTCCCACCACAGAACTGTTTTCCATAGTCGCCCTCCGCCGTCAGAACGATGCCTGCTCGGTTCGGTTGATAATATCATCCTGAAGCGACTTGGACAGTGTGGTGAAGAGTGCACTGTATCCCGCGACGCGCACCACCAGGCTGCGGTACTGATCGGGATTCTTCTGTGCATCGCGCAGCGTCTCGCGGCTGACCACGTTGAACTGCATGTGGCTTCCCTTCATTTCGAAGTAGGTCTGCACCAGAGCCACAAAGTTTTCAAGTCCCGAGTCGCCCGCAAGCGCGCTGGGATGGAACTTCATGTTGAAGAGCGTACCGTTGGAAGCAATTCCGTGGTCGAGGCAGGACACCGAGTTCGCGGCACTCGTCGGTCCGTGAACGTCCATGCCCGCGCTCGGAGAAACACCGTCCGCCACGGGGGTTCCCGCATATCTGCCGTCTGCAGAAGCACCGGTCTGTGCGCCGAGCGGAACGTTTGCCGAAACGGGATAGAGTCCCGCATGGAACTGTCCGCCGCGCGGATTGCGATACTTCAGGAGCGGCTTGGTATAGCTGTACGCGGCATCGCGCGCAAGCGCGTCGACCTCCGCGATGTCATTTCCGAATTTATCCTGTGCCAGGATCATCTCGCGGATCTCGGCATATCTCGGATCGACCGCGCGATCCTTCACGGCACGCCAGATCTCGGCGATCTTTTTCTCATCCAAGGAAATACCGTTCTTGGAAAGATCGGTGACCACACTCACGGTCAGCTTCTCGGCATCCCGATCGGAGATCTTTCCGTAGTTCGCATCGAGCGCGTCACGCAGCTCGGCGAGCGTAAATTTCTTTTGCTCGAACACCAGCTTTTCGATCGCGTAAAGCGCATCCGCCACGTTTGCGATTCCAAAGCCCTGAGGACCGGTGAAGTTATAGATCGCGCCTCCCTGCTCGGGGGTCTTTCCGCGTCCGATGCAGTCCTCGATCATCGAGGCGAGATACGGCAGCGGGCAACGCTCGGCGTGTGCCACGTCAATGGCGTTGCAGGCGTTGACCATCAGGGAGATCATGTACTCGGTCTGTGCGCGGTACGCACCGTAGAACTCCTCAAAGCTCTTGAAGCTATCGATCTCACCGGTTTTCAGACCGACCTGCACACCCTCCAGCTTACCGTTCGAGAAGACCATCTCCATCGGCTTGAGCATATTGAAGAATGCGGCGTCGTGCCACCCCCAGGTCTTGCCCGATTTCTGCGGCTCGACACATCCGATGATGTTATAGTCACGCGCGTCCTCAAGCGACAAGCCTCTCGACATCAGCGACGGAATGATGACCTCGTCGTTATAGTAGGCGGGAAGTCCGATACCCGTGCGCGTCAGCTCTGCGGCACGAAGCAAAAATTCGTGCGGTGTGCGGTTCCAGACACGCACCGAGAAGGAGGGGCCGGGAAGCATGACGTGCATGGTCGCGTCGATGCACATGAACGAAAGATCGTTGGTCGCGTCCTCGCCGTTGACATCCTGACCGCCTGCGATCAGATTCTGGAACATCGAATATCCCGCAAAGCCCTCGGCAGATGCCGAGTCACGGCATTTGGACAGGTCGTTGAGCTTGATCCACACGCAGTCGATCAGCTCCTGTGCCTCGTCACGCGTGATCTTCTTCGCGTCAACGTCGGCTTTATAATAAGGATACATATATTGGTCAAAGCGACCGGGCGAGATCGAGTGTCCGCTCGATTCGATCTGCACGAGCATCTGCACGAACCAAAAGCTCTGGCAAGCCTCCCAGAAGTTGGTGGCGCCGTTTGCCGGAACCGCCTCACAGTTCGCGGCGATCTGCAAAAGCTCCTCGCGGCGCTTTGCTTGGCTCTCGCTCGCTGCCAGCTCTCTGGCAAGCTTTGCATAACGGTTTGCGTATGTAATGACCGCCTCGCAAGAGATCTCAATCGCATCCAACAAAGCACTCTTGGTGCAGTAGTCTGCGTCGCCGACGTTCATTCTGCTGCGCTCTTGATTCACCTGATCGAGAATGCCGCGATAACCGATGCGAAGCACCTTGTCGTATTGCACCGTCACGTGACCGACACCGTTATAAAAATAGTTTCCGGGTGTGAACACGTTGTGCTCCATCGCAAGGCGTGCCTCGGGCACGATCATGGAGGTGGCAAGCTCGCTGGAGGTTCTTCCCTTCCAATAGCGGAAGACCTGACGAAGCTTCTCCTTGGTCTCTTCCGAAATGCAGAAGGGATCCGCCGCACGCGTTGCTACCGTCTCAAATTCATCCTCAAGCCAGGAAAACGAGAACTCGGGATAGATCTGACAGCTGCGAGGCGACACGGTTGCCGCACCGACCACCAGCTCATTGGGGCGGATGGTGACGGGCATCTTCTCCAAGATGTTCCGAAATGCCTTTGCGCGACGCAGGACCATCGGCTCTCCCTCGGTCTGCATATAGCTCTCGGTCAAAAGCACTGCGCGGTCTGCCTCGATCTGAGGCTTCGTCGCAAACAGGTCTGCCTTGAGCAGCTCGATTCTCTCGCTCTTGGCGCATTTTGCGCTATTGTATTTTGCCAAAGAAATCACATCCTTTTTGATATTGCCGCATAAATACGGACTCTACCGTATATTATACAATAAAACCAACCGTTTGTCAAGAGAAACCACAAATTTATTTTGCATTTTCTTTGATTTCGGTTGGTTTTTTGTTTGTTTTGTGTTGTTTTCGGTAAAATTAGGTGGAAGCCATGAGATCAAAACAAAGAAAACAAGAAATAGATCACACCGTAAATACTGCCCGCCAGCGTGCCGTAAAGCAGCACGGGACCTGCGACGCTGAAGATCTTGGCGCCAACACCGAGGATCAGTCCCTCGGCATGGCTGTCGATCGCGGGAGAAACGACCGCATTTGCAAAGCCCGTGATTGGAACCAGCGTTCCCGCTCCCGCAATTTTGGCGATGCGGTCAAACCATCCGAGCCCCGTCAACACGACGGCCGCCAGGATCAGCACAACACAGGTCAGGGTGGCGGCATCCTCATCCTCAAAGCCTCCCACCGTTGACCAAAGCGTGCGGATTCCCTGTGCAAGCGTACAGATCCCGCCGCCAAACAAAAAAGCAAACAGGCAGTTCTTCCCCATCGGTGAGCGAGGCGCGCGCGCATCGGCAAAGCGCTTGTAGGTCTCTTTTTCCATATTCATCGTTCGATTCCTCCCATCCAAGTATCCTACCAACAGTTTTTCACAATTTTACGCGCTTATACCTCCGCAATCCTCTTTTTCAAAGCCGCTCCACTCCGAAAAATTCGCATTTTTCTGTTGACTTTCTCCTTTTTTTGGTATATACTTAAAATAAAGTAGGCTTCACAAGCGAAAAAGGAGGATCCTCGACATGACGTGGGACGAGCTTTGCAGTAAGGTAAAAACAGGGGCGGACATCGCGGTGGAAAAGATCAGTCAGACCGCCGATCTTGCCACGCTTCGGGTCAAGCTGACTCTGGAAGAGCGCAAGCTGAAGGATACTTACGCCGCGCTTGGAAAAGTGGCATATCGGCATTTCTCCGGGAACGAAGGTCAGACGGAGAAGATCGCGGAGGCGATGCTTGCCGTGGAAAAGGAAAAAAGCACGGTGGATGCGCTCAAGGCAGAGATCAAAAAGCGCAGCGAAACAGGTGAACAGGAAGATTGACAAAAAAGGCTGTCTCGAAAAGCGTGATGTTCTTATCGGAGAAATCACCCAACACACGCTCCTACGGATAATAAAAATTGAACCACATAAAACAAAGAGATACCCCCGACAGACCTTAAATTTGTCGGGGGTTTGTTATCATATCGATTTGTCAGTGAGTTCCTTGCAAAAAAACTCGAAATTTTCTTTCTGCTTTTCAATTTGGTATACTTTTAAAGGCACTCTTAATTTACAAGATTTTCCTTCCATAAATTTGATTTTCACTATATATTGCTTTGGAAAAAGGCTCTTTCGGATCTTGACCTTTTTTATTTCTAAAGGCACTTTTATTGTGTATGATACTTCTGTACCTGAAAACGTCAAGACTGCTCCCAGCAAATTATTGTC
>JAZSJS010000088.1:0-6031 GCA_045534435.1 Eubacteriales bacterium | reverse complement strand
TGATTCATTTCTTGCATTTTTATGACTCTCCTGATAGATATAATTATACATTTTTCATTATATCACACAATCTGACAAAAATCAAGTGTTATTGCAGAATAGTGCGGAAAAGTGATTCAAAGAAGAAAATTTATTATACCTCTTTGCAGAGGGGTATAATCGCTCGGCGGTTATCTTTGATTACAGCGGTGATAATATTTAACCGTGAGGTGACTTGAAGAATTCACATTTTTATGGTATAATAGAGCAAACCTCGAAAGGAGGGAAAGTTATGAGAGAAACAATTCTTGAAAAGCTTGATGAGATCGAGAAACGAGAAGACATAAAGATTTTGCACTGCATCGAATCGGGAAGCCGGGCGTGGGGCTTTGCCTCGCCTGACAGCGACTACGATGTTCGTTTCATATATGTTCGTCCAAAGGAGTTCTATTTGCGCCTTGACAAGACTCGCGACGTTATCGAATGGCAGTTGGATGATACGCTGGATATCAACGGATGGGATGTTCAGAAAGCACTGACCTTGCTTCACAAATCAAATCCGACACTGTTCGAGTGGAATTCCTCTCCTATCGTGTACAAGACAACCGACGAGTGGCAGAAGATATCGGCTATCATCAATCGCTATTTCGTAGCGAAGTCGGGGCTATACCACTATCTCAGCACAGCCAAGAGTAACTATCGTGAATATCTGAAAGGTGAGACGGTAAGGCTGAAAAAGTATTTTTACGTGCTTCGTCCGCTGCTTGCGTGCAAATGGATCCTTGCAGAAGGCACACCGCCACCAATGCTGTTCCGCACCTTGATGGACAAGTATCTTGACGAGGATCTAAAGCCCGATGTCGAGAAGCTGCTTGATATGAAAATGAATATGCCCGAAATCGGAGAGGGCAAACGCTTCGACCGTGTCAACGATTATTTGGATCGTAACATTGAGGAGATCGAAGGTATCATAGCAGGATTACCGGCCGAGGATGCTCGCGATTGGAGCGAGCTGAACGAGGTATTTCTGTCTTTGCTTTGATATAATATTTTGGATTCGAGGGGGCGACCACCCCGAAACTATCCACACAAACGGGTATGCATTTCTAAAACAATTTCTAAAAATTTTTTAGAAATATTTTTAGAAATCGCTATGCTTTACGGCACGGGGATTTTTCGAGGTTCGAACAAAAAAGAGCCGAAAACCCTTGTAAACACTTGGGTTTCAGCATCTTTTATCGTCTGTTATCATCGCGCAAAATCCGTCAATTTCCGACTGGTTGTTGTGCCTTGAAAACCGTTTGAGAGCAATCTCACTTGGGTTCGAATCCCACACCCTCCGCCAGCGGCAAGTTGCCGCTCCCAAACATCGGGGGCGTTCAGCGATATGCCAAACCTTATACCGCGAGGGCAGAGTTCCAATTTGTTTCCACTCTCCCCCCACTAAAAGCCTTGAAAGCACTATATTTTCAAGGCTTTTTTGTATAACGAAAACCACCGGCATTGCCGGTGGTTTTCTCTACCCAAGAAAAGGCTGCCGCAAGCTTTGGCCTGCGACAGCCCTGAGATTATTTAGTAACTGTTTTATTCCGCAGCTACTGCTTCCCAACCAAAGAGAAGAGCGACATTTCCGGTAGCATTCGAATCAAGCCATCTGACCTTAACGATATAGGTCTCTCCTGCCTTCAATTCATAAGTGATCTTAAAGTTCGTTCCGTAACCACTATCGTCATTATATACGAGACAGTTGTCATTTTCGTCATACAAATAGCCAACTGTGTCTCTGTTTGAATGCGATGTGAACGTCCATACTCCATCCTCGGTGGGGGTTATCGTATAGCTCTTGGTCTCACCGGCACCGATGTAATCCACAAAGGATACGTTGTCAACAATCGTATCTGGCACTTCAACCGCATCGGCAAAGGTGATACCGTAATCGAAGCTACCGTCCGATCCAACGGGAACAAACGAAAATCTTACATCATAGTCGGTGTAACCATTCTCTGCCGCCCACGCATCCACCGCTGCCTTGCTGAAGGCGTACGCGCGAAGGCCGTCAACGGTGACAAAGTCGATTCCCGAAGGAATGACGATTTCCGCGCCGTCTGCAAGAATCAAACTTATATACTGCGTAAATTCAACGTTATTGCGAGCATAATAACCGACAACGTAATTTTCACCGTTTCCATAGGCTTCTGTCAGATCCTCCATGATGATACTGCCGCTGACACCGTTTGCATTTTGAAGTCCGCAGGCAAAGCAATAGTACCAATCATCTGTAATCTTTACCCAATTGTGATCATTGGGGCTAACCGCATACGGATCGGAGTGCTTTTCACAGAAGTAGCATACATCGTATTGTTCACCATCCTGCGAACAGGTAGCAGGCTTAGTCGTTACAGTATTCCAGAAGCTACAAATATCGTAGCTGTTTTCTCTGGTTTCACCCGCACTGTTGGTATAAACCTCCGTCTTGACGCATCCGTTGTCAAAGCTGTATGTGTAGTCGTATCTATCCCAATCATCACCTTCAATCCTATAATTATAAATTGTGAAGTCATATCCCTTATACCGAACGTATGCGTATTCTTCCGTATAGCTCGTGCCGTTGGAATCCGAGTAAGAATACGACACCTCGCGTCCGGCGTCACCAAAGGATCCGGTGTAAGCCTTCTCGCTTCTCAGTTCTTCATACCAATATTCCGTATCATCAGAATAAATCACCTTGTAATACTCGCGGCTTGTATACCGGCAACCGTCTGCATCGGCAGCATATTCGTTCACCGTTTCGCAGTATTTGTCAGCTCCGTTATTCAAGGTGTTGGAAATGAACTCCTCCCGCTTGGTGAGGTTGCCGCTTTCGTCATAGTACCGATTCTCATAATAGTAGCTTCCGCAATCGGCGCAATCATATTTTGTCTGATGCTCCGTGCTGCTGTCTACATAGTTATGATATACCCCGCTGCCGCCCGTCTTGAAGGTCACCTCATACTCACAAGCTCCGGTTTCCTCGTTGTAGCCGAACTGCCAGGTTTGATATAGATATGCCGTGCACGAATTCTCGTCCTTCAACCAATAAGTCGCGTATCTGATCTTGTATGCGCAAGCTGCATCTTCGGGATCGGTCACAGCGCAGGTATAAAGATACGAATCGTACCAAAAACTGTACCAGCCATTAACGGTAGGTTGATATTGGGTGATGGCATCTTCGATCCAAAGCGCACAGTATTTAGAACCCCATTCGCAAAGGCTGTGATCAAGAGACAAAGAGTTGTATCTGCCGCAAGCACATCCGGACAGGGTTGCATAACCGCCGCAAACACTTCCAAGTGCGGAAAGGTCGATCCGTTCCTGCTCAAACCGTGTGTGAGAGTGGGTCGTGTTGCTGTACTCGTGCTCGCAATCCTTGCACTTGTAGGTGATCTCTGCGCCGTCGGCGCAGGTCGAGCCTTCGCCACCCATCAAAGTGCCGGTGATTTCGTACTCGTGATCTTCCTGAACCACAGTGTATTCCCTCTCGGCGATGAGGTTGGAGCCGACATTGACAACAACCGTATAGTAATAGGCCATCGTGCAGGTATCGTGATCCTTCACCGTGTAATAAGAGGAGGAAGAGCGGAGACCGCAAGTCTTGCAGGTGCGATCTTCCACATGGATCAATCTACCTGCTTCGTCATAATACTCGTTGTACGTCCCTACGTAAGCACAGGTGTTTCTCAACACCGCGCTCTGTTGCTGACCGCAAGCACAGGAGGAATAAATGAATTCACCGCGGCAAGCACCGTGCTCGGCAAGATCCACGCGTTCCTTTTCGAGGCTGCGATGGGTGTACTCTGTAACAAAACGGATCTGGCAACCGCAAGCAGGATAGAATCTTCCGTAAAGACTGCCGTCCTCACAGGTTTCCGAGCCGTCAAGCAATACGGAGAATGACGTATAGAAGTCGTGCCGGTGTACAGCCTCCGATCCTCCGCTCTGTTGTGTCAGAACAAAGTGGATCGTGCCCTCCCGGTTGTGACCGAAGAAGCTGATTCGGTAAACGTAAGTCGTTCCCGCGGTCAATCTTTCCGTCAGGAGGAACTGTCCATTATTACCGCTGTCATCGTTGTAGCTTATGTTAACCAGCTCACCGTCAACCATTTGATAGAGCCTTACATAGGTGTCACTGTCGACAATACTCATAATAGTATATGCAGCGGATTCTTCGGGAACAAAGGTGTAATCGCAGTAGTAACCGTCGGCGTGCGCCTCCATTTCCACGCTCAAGATCTCGGTAACGCACACCTCATCGCATTTGTCACAAGTGAGCGTGATGCAAAGAGCATCGTCGATCACACCGGTCTCCGGGGTGCCAAAGCTGTGATTTGCATAGGTCTGTGCCTTCTCATAGCTGTAGATCACCTCATCGGAGATCTGAACCGTAAGAGTCGTTGTTTCAACGACCGTGCACCCTTCTTCTACGGGATTGACATTGTACGCAAAGGTCAAATCACAATCTTCGCATCCGTACGTCTGCGATTCTTCGTCCCAGACCAGATTGGTACTCAGGTTTTTACTGTAACCGCAGGGGCAGCTCTCAAAACGAACTGTATGCGCATCGCAGCATTCCTGTCCCTTGCCCAATTCAAAGAGCTTATATATGCTATGACCTTTACGAGTTTCTACATATTGCACATCGCAATCCTTACAGGTTCCGGTTGCGGTATAACCGTCATCGCAAGACGTGCCGTTCATGTCAAAGCTATATTCGTATGCATGCTCTGTATACGTAGAAATGCGCTGCGTCCTTGCAACCTCTCCACCGTTCACGCTATATATGTAAGCGGTTGTCTTCGTATATCGGCAATTTTCATCCTTCTCGCTGACAGTGGTTTCGACTCTTCTCGTTGCACCGCATACGGAGCAGGTGTACACCGTATAATTGTCACCGCGTTCTGTGGTGCTCCAGCTGCAATTCCAGTCGTAGACATCGCAGGAAACAACGGTTTCACATGCGTGGCAATAGGTTTCATCTATATGACCACCGCAAAGACCAAGCTCCGAAAGTTCGATCCTTCTGTATTCCGTAAAATGACCGGAGTTGGAGTATGTCGATGTAGTTCCGCAATCCTTACAGGTTTCGATCACGGTATAACCGTCATCGCAAGACTCGCCGTTCATTTCAAAGCTATATTCGTATGCATGCTCTGTATACGTAGAAATGCGTTGCGTCCTTGCAACCTCTTCACCGTTCACAGTATATACGTAAGTGTAGGTCTTCGTATATCGGCAATTTTCATCCTTCTCGCTGACAGTAGTTTCGACACTTCTCGTTGCACCGCATACGGAGCAGGTGTACACCGTATAATTGTCTCCGCTTTCTGTGGTGCTCCAGCTGCAATTCCAGTCGTAGACATCGCAGGAAACAACGGTTTCACATGCGTGGCAATAGGTTTCATTGATATAACCGCCGCAAAGACCGAGCTCCGAAAGTTCGATCCTTCTGACTTCCGTAAAATGACCGCGCCGATAGTTATCCGCCCATGTATACGCGCAATCCTTACAGGTGTAGGTCACGGTATAATAACCACCGGATGTGCAAGACTCGCCGTTCATTTCAAAGCTATATTCGTATGCATGCGACTCATACTCAGAAATGCCTTGCGTCCTTCCAGCCTCTTCGCCGTTCACGCTATATACGTAAGCGGTTGTTTCGGTATAGCAGCAATTTTCATCCTTCTCGCTGACAGTGGTTTCGACTCTTCTCGTTGCACTGCATCTGGAGCAGGTGTACACCGTATAATTGTCACCGCTTTCTGTGTGACTCCAGCTACAATTCCGGTCGTAGACATCGCAGGAAACAACGGTGTCACATGCGTGGCAATAGGTTTCATTGATATAACCGCCGCAAAGACCAAGCTCCGAAAGTTCGATCCTTCTGCTTTCCGTAAAATGACCGGACCACAAGGTATCCCATGTATCTGCGCAATCCTTACAGGTGCGGGTCACGGTATAAGAACCACCGGATGTGCAAGACTCGCCGTTCATTTCAAAGCTATATTCGTATGTATGC
>JAZSJS010000083.1:0-9636 GCA_045534435.1 Eubacteriales bacterium | reverse complement strand
TCCACCCCCCCTCTCTGCCGCGTCTGCACCATGCGCGCACCCTTGGGCAGCAGCACGGGCAAGCCCTGACCGATCACGTCAACCGTGGTGAAGAGCTCAAGCTCACGGCCGAGCTTGTTGTGGTCGCGCTTGAGCGCCTCCTCCTGCTGCTGAACGTAGGCATTCAGCTCGTCCTTGGTCGGGAACGCGATGCCGTAGATTCTTTGCAGCATCTTGTTCTTCTGATCGCCCTTCCAATATGCACCCGTGCACTGCGTCAGCTTGAACGCCTTCACGGCGCCCGTGCTGAAGAGGTGCGGGCCTGCGCAAAGGTCGGTGAATTCGCCCTGACGGTAGAAGCTGATGACGGCTTCGTCGGGCAGCTCCTCAATCAGCTGGACCTTGTAGGGCTCGTCCTTCTCCTTCATCAACGCGATCGCCTCCTCGCGGGGCAGCTCAAATCTCTCGATCTTGAGATTTTCCTTGACGATCTTCTTCATCTCTCCCTCGATCGCCTTGAGAGCCTCTGCCGTGAAGGTGACGTCGGAGTCAATATCGTAATAAAATCCGTTCTCGATCGCGGGGCCGATGGTCAGCTTTGCCGCGGGATAGAGTCTCTTCACCGCCTGTGCCAGCACGTGCGCCGCCGTGTGACGGAACAACTGCTTGCCTGCCGCGTCCGCAAACGTCAGAAGCTTGACGGCATCCCCATCCTTCAAGGGCTGCGTCAGGGCAACCGTCGTTCCGCCGATCTCGGCACCGATCACCTCACGTGTGATCAGTCCCAGCTCCTTTGCCACGTCATACACCGTAGCTCCCGCCGCAGCCGAAGCAACCTGCTTCGCCTCGGGAAAGCTCACCTGAATCTTCTCTTCCATATCTTTCAATCTCCTTTCAGAAATACAAATTACAAATGCTATGATTGATAAAAAAATCCACACCCACAGACATCTCTGTCTGTTCGGGGTGTGGATGATCTTTCCGCACGGTTCCACCCGGACGTTTCACTCAAAAAACATATCGAATTGTAACGCCGAAGTGGTATCTCTCCCGTCCTCTCGCCAAAGACCTCTCAGCTCGCCCCGGGGCGCGGTCCTCTCTCTGTTGCAGGGTGTCGGGGAAACTTGTCTCCAACGGTGGGCGGCTCTTTCGGTCAAAATTCCGGATTCGCCGTCCGATTTTTCTTGTTATAGTCCGATCCGGGGTTCACGATCTCGCGCCAATCCAGATCTCCTCTGTCAAGCGCGGTGACGATCACCTCCGCAGTCGCGATGTTGGTTGCCACGGGAACGTTGTAAAGATCGCACAGACGAAGCAGCTCAACGTCTGCCTCCTCGGGCTTTGCGTTCTGACGGGTATCCTTAAAATACAAAAGCACATCGACCTCATTGCAGGAAACACGCGACGCGATCTGTTGTTTTCCGCCCTGTTCGCCGGAAAGCAGGCGTTCGATTTCAAGTCCTGTTGCCTCGGAAATATATTTCGCCGTGATGCTTGTGGCGCAAAGACGATGCTTGCTGAGTATTCCGCAATAAGCAATACAAAACTGTGTCATCAATTCTTTCTTCAAATCGTGCGCAATGATGGCAATTTCCATATGTGGTCGTTGTCCCCTTTCTTATCTTTTTTCGCGTTTCATCGACAATTCCAAAAAAATACTTTATATCATTATACCACAAATTTGGGCAGATTGTCAATAGAATGTGCTAAATTTTTTCAAAAAACTTGCAAGCCGATTTTCAAGCCGACTCAAAGCGTTTCCTCATATTTGGCGCGGGGACCGCCAACGTATTTCGGACGCGTGCGTGCGCAGAGCAGATTTGCCTCTCCGATGCGCGGCGTCGACAGACGGACCGGAACGGCGACCTCACGCAGATGCATGCCGATCAGCGTGCCGCCGATATCGAGTCCCGCGTGCGCCCGGATATGCTCCACGGCAACAGGGGAGGAAAAGCCGCGCCAAGCCGAGGTGGCAAACGAGCCGCCCGCCTTGGGCTGAGGAACGACACCAACCTCGTCCAGCCCATATTTTTGCGCGCACTCACGCTCGATGATCAGCACGCGGTTGAGATGCTCACAGCACTGCGCCGCCAGATAGATCCCGCGCTCCCGCAGGATCGGCATCAAGGTGGCGAAGACCTCGGCGGCGGTGTCAAAGCTCGAGCCGTGACCGATCTTCTCTCCCACAATCTCGGAGGAGGAGCAGCCCACGACGAGGATCTCTCCGCGCTGCAGTCCGGAAGCCTCCAAAAGCTCGCGCACTGCCGTTTCGGTTTGTTGCTTGATTTGTTTCAGATCCATGATGTTTGTTCTCCTTACCATTTGTCGCTTTCATCCTCGGGGATCACACGCTTGACCGCCAGGATCGCGCATTCGATCATGTCGTCGGTGGGCTCCAGCACCGTCAGGCGCTGAAGCAGCACGCCGGGTGCCGAAATGACGCGCGTCAGCCAATTGTCGTGACGTCCCGCGAACTTGATCAGCTCATATCCGATTCCCACGATCAGAGGCAGCAGCAAGAGCTTCAACCCCGTGCGCAGAATCGGAGGCAGCTCCGCTCCACGGATCAGAACGGTGATGGGATCGATGAAAAACGAAATGAAGATACTGACCAGCAGCATCAAAATCAGGAACGACGTACCGCAACGGGGGTGGAAGCGCTTCTGACGGCGCACGTTCTCCACGGTCGGCTCCAGACCTGCCTCGTAGCAAAAGATGGTCTTGTGCTCGGCACCGTGGTACATATAGGTTCGTTTGATGTCCTTCATCAAGGAGACCAACGCCATATATCCAACGATCAAAACGATCTTCAGAACGCCCTCAAAGATCGACTTCCAAAGCGAATCCAAGGCAACGCCGTTGCCCGTCAGAAATCCGACGTGCGACGCAACCAGGGTATAAAGCTTGGTCGGCAGATACATGAACAAGCCCAGGGAAAAGACGACCATGATCACCACGGCAACCGTTGAAAGCACCGTCCAGACCCACGCGGGGAGCTTTTCCTCACCGTCGGTGGTTTTTTCCTCACCGTCGGTGGATTTCCCCTCGCTCTTTTCCGCCTCGACAGCGGGCTCGGAGTCCGTCTTGTCCGCCGACGCGTCGGAATGCGCGTCCTCAATCACGGACGTCTGTGCTTCGGCTGCAACGGAATTTTCCGCCGCCTCGGCAGCCTCGGCAGCCTCACGCTTTTTCTTCTTTTTGGGGCTTTCCTCCACCAGATCCTCGAGTCCCGAGATCTCGGCAGAGCGCATCAGGCACTTGTAACCGAGCACCATCGAATCAATATAGCCCAAAACGCCGCGAATGATCGGCCAGCGACAGAACGCCGGGCGCTTTGCCGTTTTGTTTTCGGCCTCCTCAATGACGATCTCGCCCTTGGTGTTGCGCACCGCCATCGCATATGTTTTCGGGCCGCGCATCATGATGCCTTCCATCAGCGCCTGTCCGCCGATCGAGGTCTTTTTCATGCAAGCCCTTGCTTCCTTTTGCTTTTTCAAAATCCGAGTTCCTTTCTTCGGTAAAATCCAATGTTATATTTTACACCCTATATATGAACTGCATGTGAACGTGTGTAAAAAATCAATCGGTTGCTTCATCGCGTCGGATATGCCGCCGTCGGATGGCAGACAAACGCCGCCGCGCCGAGCGCCCTCAGCTGCTCGGTGACCGCGCTTGCGCGCTCGGGATCGGGAAAGAGTCCGAACACGGACGGGCCGCTGCCGCTCATCATCGCGCACTGCGCGCCGCCGTCGAGCATGATCCGCTTGATCTCGCCCACACGCGGACGGATCGGAGGCACGATCTCCTCAAAAATGTTGAAAAGGTCGGACGTATGTGCCAAAACGCAATTTTCACGCATCGCGCGGATCAGTGCTTCGGGGCGCGGATCGTCGGTCTTTGCGCCGACAAAATTGTTGTGCAGCTCGTCCAATCTTCCGTAGCCCCACGGCGTGGAGATCCCCTCCCCCATGCAGGCGACGACCAGATGACAGCTCGGCATCGGCGCGATCGCGCGCAGCTCCTCTCCGATGCCCGTGACCAAAGCGCCGCCGCCCACGATGCAGAACGGAATATCGGCTCCCAATCTCGCTCCCAGCGCACAAAGTGCCTCGGTCGTCAACCGGTTGCCGCACAGACGGTTTATCGCACGCAGAACGGCCGCCGCATCGGCGCTTCCGCCGGCAAGCCCCGCCGCCATGGGAATGTGCTTCTCGATCGTGATGAGCACCTCACCGCTCTGACCGATCTCGGCAAGATAAAGCTCTGCCGCGCGCCAGGCAAGATTGCGACAATCGGTGGGCATGGAATCGTTTCCCGAGGCAAACAGGCGGATCGAAAGCTGCGGTGCGGGTCGATACTCCACCGTCACCAGATCGCAAAGAGAAACGGTCTGCATGATGCTGACGATATTATGATAGCCGTTTTCCCGTCTGCCGATCACGTTCAGATATAAATTGATTTTCGCATTTGCGCGTTCTGTTTGCATAACAACCTCTCCAATTCCGCGTCGACCTCGAAAAGCACCCCTTTCGCCGTCACTCCGCTGATTTTACCCTCTTATTGTAGCATACTTTTGACCGATTTGCAAGAATTGTATGCAAAGAATTTAAAATTTCTGCAATCTCTCTTGACGAATGAGCAAAAATATTATAAAATATAATATAGATTAATATACCCTGTGGATCTCGGAGGATGTAAATGAAAGAAAAAAAGGTGGAACAAAGGACCTGGATCGTCATCGGAACCGTCGTCGCATTGACGGTTTTACTGATCCTGCTCATTGGCAATCTGGAACAATTGAATCAATGGCTCGGCGGCATCATCAAAATTCTGCGTCCCGTGCTGATCGGATTGGCAGTTTCCTATCTGTGCAATCCCTTTTTCCGTTTCTTCGAGCGAAAGCTCTTCTTTCGGCTGCAACCGCCCTCTCTGCGGCGTACGCTGTCGCTGGTCTGCACCTATCTGACCGCGCTCCTCATCCTTGCGCTCATCCTTCTGCTCGTCATTCCGCAGCTGATCGAAAGCGTGATCAACTTTGCCTCCAACTATGACTCCTACGTGGATTCCGCCATCCGTCAGGCAAATAAATTCATCGACAGCATCAATGGCATGCTCTCGCGTCTTCCCTCCAACAATCCCTCGAGGCTTGAGCCACTGAATGAAGCCATCCTCCAAGAGAAGATTTCGAACCTGTTCGGTGCAAGCAGCAAGGATTTCTTCTCGCAAATCAAGGATCTTGACGTCAAGCCTCTTGCCGACATGATCAGCAACGCGCTCTCGGTCCTCGCCGACACGGTGTTCGGACTCTTCTTCTCGATCTATCTGCTCAGCACCAAGGAAAAGCGTTATGCACAGGTCATGAAATTCCGCCGTGCGGTATTCAGTGATGAAGCAAACTCCACCATCACCCGCTTTTGCCGCATTGCGGATCGCTCGTTCGGTGGATTTTTGGAGGGGAAGCTTCTCGACTCCCTGATTATCGGGCTTCTTGCCTACGTTGCCTTTTTGATCTTCAAAATCCCCTACGCGCCTCTTCTTGCGACCTTCATCGGCATCACCAACATCGTGCCGATCATCGGTCCTCTCATCGGCGCGATTCCGAGTGCCCTCATTTTGCTTCTTTCCGCCCCCGAGAAGGTCATCCCCTTCCTGATCATCATCATCGTTTTGCAGCAGCTTGACGGAAACGTCATCGGCCCCAATATTTTGGGGAATAATACCGGTGTCAGCTCGCTCTGCGTCATGATCGCGATCATCGTCATGGGATCGCTTTGGGGCTTGGTGGGTATGCTGCTCGGCGTACCGCTCTTCGCGACGATCCTTGAGCTGACCGACGAGCTTGCCACCAACCGCTTGCAAAAGAAGGGACTTCCCTCCGGTGTGGAAAACTATTATTCGGATGACTCGATCGTTGAGCCAACGAAAAACGCACACGTTACGACCGACAAGACCGTACAAAAGCTGGAAAGAGTTGCCCATCGCATCCGCAAGAAGCAGGATCGTAACGAGCCCATTTCGAAATGGGAGGCTCTCGTGCTCAGATTTTACGGCTTTTTGAACCGTCATCACATCATCATCGAAATGACCGATGCAGAATCGGCACGCTACTCCGTGGAAGAAGCGACCGCACAGGCCAAGGAAGAGGCAGATGCCTTTTTGACAGCCTACCGCTCGGCAAAGAAGGCGCAAGCCTCCACCGCAGAAGCCGGTGAAGATCATTGATTCGAGGAAAGGAGAACACCTATGCTGCAAGAAAAAAATCAAAAAAGCCGCGTCCTGCTGACCGTTCTGGTCTATGCCGTGGTTTTTGTGCTCCTGCTCTTCGTTTCCAACATCAGTGCCTTTTCCGCCTTCTTCGGCAAGCTTCTGCTTCTGCTTCGCCCCATTCTGATCGGACTTGTCCTCGCTTATCTGCTCAATCCCTTCTTTCGCTTTTTTGAGCGCAAGCTGTTTTACAAAATCCACCCGCACGCTCTGCGCCGCGGCATTTCCCTGTTCTTTACCTATCTGACGTTGGTACTGATCTTTGCCCTGCTTCTGGTTCTCATCGTTCCGCAATTGGTGGAAAGCATTGCC
This sequence comes from Eubacteriales bacterium, assembly GCA_045534435.1. Classification (GTDB taxonomy): domain Bacteria; phylum Bacillota; class Clostridia; order Oscillospirales; family CAG-272; genus UMGS1865. The sequence goes on along the minus strand of JAZSJS010000083.1, from coordinate 3,081 downwards.
AACTTCATTCAGAATTTTGACAACTATATCGACCGGACCGTAAACGATCTCAACGGTCTGCTCGCCAACCTCAACAACAGTCTGCCGAAAAAGCAAGACGGTGCTCCGCTGATCCCACCCATCAATCCCGACGGACTGAAGAATGGCTTTTCCAACATGCTGGGCTCACTTCACATCGATTCGGAAAAGCTCCTGGGGCTCATCACCCTCGACACCATCACTCTGGTCTTCTCTGTGCTCAAAAGCCTCGTTTCGCTGGTGACCGACACGATCTTCGGAATCTTCATCTCGCTTTATTTGCTCAATACCAAGGAGCGTCGCTATGCACAGATCATGCGCCTGCGCCGCGCGATCTTCAGCGATCCGATCAACGAACGCATCACAAACGTCTGCACCATCGCTGACCGCTCCTTCGGCGGCTTTCTCAAAGGCAAGGTGCTTGACTCTGCGATCGTCGGTGTGCTGGTCTATATCGCGATCTCGCTCTTCGGCGTTCCCTACGCCATTCTGATCGCGGCGATCGTTGCCATCACCGACATCGTGCCGATCATTGGTCCGTTCATCGGAGTCATTCCCTCCGCCATCATCATTCTTCTGACAGACCCCAAAAAGGTGATCCCCTTCGTGCTCTGCATCCTGATCGTTCAACAGATCGACGGAAACATTCTCGCCCCCAAGATCCTGGGAGAAAACACCGGCGTCAGCTCGCTGTGCGTCATTGTTGCCATCACAACGATGGGCTCTCTGTGGGGATTGGCGGGCATGGTTCTCGGCGTTCCTCTCTTTGCAACCATTCTGGAGCTGACGGGTGCATGGCTGGATAAGCGTCTGCAAAGCAAGGGACTCCCCACAGACACCGACAGCTATCTGTCGGTCGAGGTGACGGAGGCCAAAAAGCGAACTCGTCCCTCTACCAGAGCTCGCTCCAAAAAGCAGGCTCGCAGTCCCGAGCTGAGCGTTGGAGGCGCCGGTGACCTGAATGGCTTTGAGCGTCTGCGACTGGATGCCTATGATCTTGCCTGCAGACACGGTCTGTTTTCCGACGGCACGGAAGCTGCCCTGGCATCGGTTGCAGCCGAACAGGCTCCCTCTGCCACAGAGGATGCGCCGACAGATGAGAACGCCTGCGAGTCCGTGACCAACACAAACGAAAGCTCCGTGGAGGAATCCTCAGCTGATTCCTCCCGCGACTGATACCCATTTTCAAAGAATACCAAACCAAGGAGCGTACAACATGGAAAACACGTTTAAAAGGGGCGGGATCTCGGTGCAGACCGAGCATATCTTCCCCGTCATCAAAAAATGGCTTTATTCCGAAAAGGATATTTTTCTCCGCGAGATCGTCTCCAACGCCTCGGATGCGGTCACAAAGCTCAAAAGACTTGCCTCTCTCGGTCAATACGACAACGGCGACGAGAGCTATCGCATCGAGGTGATTTTGGATCCGCTTGCCAAAACGCTGACCGTGTCGGACAACGGCATCGGTATGACGGCGGAGGAGCTGGATCGCTATATCTGCCAGATCGCGCTTTCGGGCGCACTCGAATTTGTGGAAAAATATGAGGGAGACAACACGAGCAACGGAATCATCGGACATTTCGGTCTCGGATTTTATTCCTCCTTCATGGTCAGCGATAGCGTCGAGCTGATCACAAAATCCTATACCGACGCTCCCGCCGTGCATTGGACCTGCAACACCGACGGTAACTATGAAGCCGCCGAGGGCACGCGCGACGGTCACGGCACGACGGTCATCATGCATATCTCCGACGAGGAGGCGGCCTATCTGGAAAAATCCAAGATCGAGGAGATCCTCGACAAGTACTGCGCCTTCATGCCCGTCGAGATCTATTTCCGCACCGAGGAAGATGCCGGGGAAAAGGAGGACGGCGCAGAGAATGCCGCTCCCGCTCCCATCAACGACACCACCCCGCTTTGGCTCAAAAACCCCTCCGATTGCACCCCCGAGGAATACAAGGAATTTTACCGCAAGGTCTTTCACGATTGGCGCGAGCCCCTCTTCTGGATCCACGTCAATGCCGACTATCCGCTCAATTTCCGCGGGATCCTCTATTTCCCCAAGATCACAAACGAGTATGAGTCGATCGAGGGTCAGGTCAAGCTTTATTACAATCAGGTCTTTGTTGCCGACAACATCAAAGAGGTCATTCCCGAATATCTTTTGATGCTCAAGGGCGTTCTGGACTGCCCCGAGCTTCCTCTGAACGTCTCGCGAAGCTATTTGCAAAACAATACCTACGTCTCCAAGGTCTCGGCGCATATCGTCAAAAAGGTGGCAGACAAGCTCTGCAGCCTTTGCAACACCGCGCGCGAGGATTATGAAAAGGTATGGAACGACATCCGCACCTTCGTGGAATATGCCTGCATGCGCGACCGCAAATTCTATGACCGCGTGAAGGATTCCCTGCTACTGGAATTGACCGACGGCAGCTTTGTCACCGCCGCGGACTATCTGGAGGAGGCAAAGGAAAAGCACGAGAACACGGTTTATTACACCTCCGACAAGGCGGCTCAGGCGCAGTACGTTTCGATGTTCGCCGCCGAGGGACTGAAGATCGCCGTCTTTGAAAAGGCGCTCGACACCCAATTCCTTTCCATGATCGAATCCTATGACACGGACGTCAAATACGTCCGCATTGATGCCGATATTGCCGGAGCTCTCAAGAGCGACGAGGCGGCAGTGGAGGACAAGGCACTCTCCGAACTCTTCGTCAAGGTGTCGGGTAACGAAAAGCTCAAGGTCGCATTCTCTGCGCTCAAGGACAGCTCCGTTCCCGTGCTTCTGACGATCTCCGAGGAATCCCGCCGCATGGAGGACATGATGAAGATGTACCGGATGCGGGGCGGCGAGATGGGCGATATGAAATTCCCCACCGATGCGACTCTGGTGGTGAACGGCGCAAGCAAGCTGATCGGCCGTCTTGCCGATACGGTACAAAACGACGAGGACAAGGCAAAGAAGATTGCCAAGCAGATTTACTCGCTGGACCTCCTCACACAGCGGCTGATATCAGCCGATGAGCTTCAGAGCTTCCTTGGCGACAGCTTTGACATTCTGGA
>JAZSJS010000055.1:0-14234 GCA_045534435.1 Eubacteriales bacterium | reverse complement strand
TGCCGAAATGGGCGGACGCAGTCGAAACCCGAAGGGGAGCGAAGCGGCGCGAGCGCAATGAATGATAGCACGGTGTGCTATCAGGACGCGAGCGTGACCGAGCCACAGCGAGACACGGCTATGCCGTTCGGATCTCGCAGGAGGTTTTCAACCTGCTTTATGAAAGACACCCCTTGGCGGTTCTTTTTTTTACGCAATCAATCGTTCTTGTGCTTCCCCACGAACGAGGTCATGGCGAGCGCGGTCAAGCCAAGGCCGAGCATCGTGATCGCAGACGAGACCTCAAGCTTGCCCAGGATCGACAAAACGGTCACACCGATGCCCATGGCAAGCGCCACCGATTTGCAAATCAGGAGCGTGACGTCACGAAGCTCACTCTTCTGGGGCTTCGCCGCCTCTCCATTCGCCAGCATCAATTCGTCGATCGTCACGCCCAGAATCTCTGCCAGGCGCGGAAGTGTCGCCGTGTCGGGATAGGAAAGATCGCGCTCCCATTTGGAAACCGCCTTTTCCGTTACTCCCATCTGCTCCGCAAGCTCCGCTTGCGTCATATTTTTTTCGCGGCGCAACGCCGCAATCGTTTTTCCAAAGCTTTGTTCTGCCATGCTTCCATCCTCCGCGATCGTTCTGTCTTTATGATACTTTATTATAGCACAGGCTTGTAAAAAAATCAATATCCAAACGCTTTTTGGGGAATATTTTTCGGGGGAAGGGATCGTCATCCCTTCCCCCGATTTTGCACTCAAAAGCAAGGCGCTCCGACCGCGGTCAATTCCAATTCATACCGTTTCCGTCGGATTTGTCCGAGTCCTCAGCGGACGTTGTCTCCGGCTCCGCGCTTTGCTCTTCACTTTGCTCTGCGGCTGCCTCCTCGGCGGCACGCTTCGCCTCTTCCTCTTTTGCCTTTTCCTCGGCGGCACGCGCCTCGTTGTCGCGGCGGCTCTGCTCTGCCTTCGCCTCGGCAATCGCAAGCAGATCCTCCTCGGTCGCGCCGTCCTTCATGGCAGCCTCAAACTGATCGCCATCCATGCTCTCATGCTTCAGAAGATACTGTGCTACGAAATGCAGCTTATCCATATGCTCGGTCAGGATCCGCTTCGCATCCTCATGGCACTCACCGATGATGCGCTGGATCTCCTCGTCGATCATGGCGGCAGTCTGCTCGGAATAATCCTTGCCCGTGCCGTAATCTCTGCCAAGGAAGACCTCGGCGTGTCCCGAGCCGTACAGGACCATGCCCAGCTTTTCGCTCATACCGTAGCGCGTAACCATGCCGCGCGCCATTTGAGTTGCCTGCTGAATATCGCCCGACGCGCCCGTTGAAATGTCATCCATGATCAATTCCTCGGCAACGCGTCCGCCAAGGCTCATGCGGATGTTGTCCAGCATGCCGCCGCGCGTTGCGTAGCTCTTGTCATCCTCGGGACGGCTGACCGTCACACCGCCGGCTCTGCCCGCGGGAATGATCGTGATCAGCTTGACGGGGTCGGTATTGTTGCAATAATGAGAAACCACCGCGTGTCCTGCCTCGTGATATGCCGTCAGCTTGTTCTCCTTTTCGGTGCGAACACGCGACTTCTTCTGAGGACCGAGCAGCTCCTTCATGTAGGCCTCCTCGATATCCTCCATACCGATCAGGGACTTGTTCTTCTTGGCAGCCAGAAGCGCCGCCTCGTTCAAAAGGTTGGCAAGATCCGCACCGGTAAAGCCAACCGTCGATTGTGCGATCTTGTGGAAATCCACACCCGATTCCATCGGCTTGTTGCGCGAATGGACGCGAAGGATCTCTTCTCTTCCCTTGATGTCGGGATAGTTCACGGTGATCTGACGGTCAAAGCGTCCCGGACGCAGAAGCGCGGGATCGAGAATGTCGGGGCGGTTGGTCGCCGCCATCACGATGATGCCGTCATGCGAGCCAAAGCCGTCCATTTCCACCAGCAATTGGTTGAGCGTCTGCTCTCTTTCGTCGTGACCGCCGCCAAGACCGGCTCCGCGGTGACGTCCGACTGCATCGATCTCGTCAATGAAGATGATCGCGGCGGGCGACTTGCGCGCCGTCTCAAACAGGTCGCGCACGCGCGACGCACCGACACCCACGTACATCTCCACGAAATCCGATCCCGAGATTGAATAGAACGGCACGCCCGCCTCGCCTGCGACTGCCTTTGCCAGCAGGGTTTTACCCGTACCGGGAGGGCCCTGAAGCAGCACGCCGTGCGGGATCTTTGCGCCGAGCTTGGTGAACTTTGAGGGATCCTTGAGGAACTCCACGATCTCAACCAGCTCTTCCTTTTCCTCATCCGCACCCGCGACGTCACGGAACAAAACCTTGTTTTTCTCATTGAGGTTCGGCACCTTCACACGTGCCTTGCCAAACGAGTTGAACTTTCCGCCGCCCTTGCCGTTTGCCTGGCGCATCGCAACAAAATACAGAATGACGAAGACCAGAACGATGAGGATCATGGGAATCCAGCTCACCCAGAAGGGGATCTTGGTGGCAGGCTGCGGCTCATATTTGGTGATGACGCCTTCCTTCACCTGCTCGTTGATCAGCTCGCTCAGGTCATAATAGAACACGTCAAAGCTCCGAAGCTGATATGCGACGCTCGTCGGCGTTCCCTCGATCATCACCGTCATGTTCAGGACGTTGTCCTCCGTGATGATCACCTCGGTGACCTGCTTGTTGTAAAAATAGTTGAGAATGTCGTCGTAGGTCAGCGGCTCTTTTTTGTTGGAATCGTTAAAGAGCGTGGAAAGCACCACGACAATGGCAACCAATATCACAACGTAAAACAGGATTTCATGAAGAAAACTTCGCTTTTTCATGGATTTCCTCCGTTTCAATTATCATTCGTCTTATTTGGAATATACCGCCGGCTTCAGAATGCCAACGTATGGAAGATTGCGGTATTTTTCATCGTAGTCAAGTCCGTAGCCAACCACAAACGCATCGGGGATCTTCGTGCCCACGAAATCTGCCACAAATGCAACCTGACGGCGATCGGGCTTATCCAGCAGCGTGCAGCATCTGACACTGTTTGCGCCGCGGTTCGAAAGCAGGCGCGTCAGCTTATCCAGCGTTCTGCCGCTATCCACAATATCCTCGATCACAATGACGTCCGCATCCTTGATGTCACGCTTGAGGTCCAGATGTATCTGAAGTGTTCCCAAGCTCTCGGTCGCAGAGCCGTAGGAGGAAACCTTCATAAATTCGATTTCGCATTCCAGGGGAATGCGGCTGATGAGATCCGATGCAAAAAACATCGAGCCCTTGAGAACCGTGATAAAAATCAACGCTCTTCCGCTGTCGCGATAGGTATCGGTGATTTCTTTTGCCAAACGATCGCAAATCTCGTTTATTTGACTTCTGTCAAGCAAAATGCTTTCAACATTCTGTTCCATTTGACACATGGCGGTAATTTTCCTTTCCTTTGTTGGTCCTTGTCATTTTTTGCTTGTTATCTCGGGAAATTCCAACGATATGCGATAAGAAGCGCCCTCTTTTCCCAATCCAAAGCCGTCTCTCAATCCGACGAACGGCACCCAGACGATTCCCTCATGATCACACAACAGCGGAATCTCGTCTCTCAAACGCGGCGGAATCCCCGCCTCCCGAAGCAGTCTGCGAAGCTTCTTGTGCATTCCGTGCATCAAAATCACGTCGCCATCGCGTCGGAAACGCCAAAAAAATTCTTTCTCCATCATAACAGAATCGGTGTGTAAATTGATATCAATTTCTGTATCCGAATTGTGAATTTTTTTGTTTTCCGCGTCATTTTTTCTCACCGAAGCACAGATCCCCGTTTTTGTCAGAAGAGTGTTTCCCTCTCTGAGTGGGAGACGATCGATCGTGGAAAGTGCTCGATCGTCGGCAATCAACCGAAGGCAACCGAATTCCACCACCGCGCTCCTTCCGCGCGGCAACGCCACGCGCGCCCGAGGCTTCCCCTCGAAGATCAAGCGCATGACGGCATCGGTGTGTACGCGCTCCGGAGCCTGACCGATCTCTTCGGCGATCCAGCGCATCAGCACCCGACGGCAAATCGGGATCGGAGCTTCTCGCAGCATCTCCGACGACAAGCCCTCGGCGCATCTTGCGCGCTCCAGGCACGAGCCTGCCATCGAATCTAGAAGCTGTTCATCCTCGCGCAGAGAATCGGCAACCGCCGAGATCCTTTGCGACGCGCCAAGGAAGAGATCCTCCATCACGGGAATCACCTCGGAACGGATCCGGTTTCGCGCGTACGCACAATCGGAATTGGTTTCATCGGTCACAAAGTCCAATTGATTCTCGGTGCAATAATCCAAAAGCTCGCGCTTCGACAGATGCAGCAGCGGGCGCGTCAGCATTCCGCAGGAAAACTCCCGCACGGGAGCAATCCCGGAAAGCCCGTGCAAGCCTGTGCCGCGGCAAAGCCGAAACAACAGCGTTTCCGCTTGATCATTGGCATGATGTGCCGTGGCAAGCAGGGGGATCCGATGCTCGCGCATCAGTCGGTCAAAAAAGGCATACCGCACCTCGCGAGCCTCCTCCTCAAGACCTCTGCCGCTCGTCCTTGCCAGCGTGGGAACGTCGGCGCGGAGCGTGCAGAGCTCCACCCCGTATTGTGCCGCAACGCGTCGGCAAAACTCCAGATCCCGCCGCGAGTCCTCGCCGCGGATCCCATGCTCGACGTGTGCCGCCACGAGCCGAAAGCCCTGTTCCTTGGAAAGCAGTGCCAGCAGATGCAGCAGCGCACGCGAATCGGCTCCTCCCGAAAACGCCAGCAAAACGGGCGTGTCGGGCGGCATCTGCGCCAATTCGTGAGGAGTGCGAAATGCCTGCGGCAGCTTCAAGCGATCCTTTGTCATCAGCTCTGTTCCTGTCCCTTATCAATGGTAATGAATTTGGTATATTGGCCATTCCAGCCCATCTCCACGGTTCCTTGCGAACCGTGACGGTTTTTCGCAATGATGACCTCGGCAATGCTGGTGTCCTGACTGCCCTGCTCATCGGGTTTATAATATTCACTTCGATACAAGAAAATGACTGTATCGGCATCCTGCTCGATCGCACCCGAGTCTCTCAGGTCGGAAAGCATCGGCTTTTTGTCGGTGCGCGATTCGGGTCCGCGCGACAGCTGTGCGCAGCAGACGATCGGAACCATTAGCTCCTTTGCCATGATCTTGAGCGAGCGCGAGATCTCCGAGACCTCCTGCACGCGGTTGTCCTTGTGTCCGTCACCCTGCATCAGTCCCAGATAGTCGATGACGACCAATCCGAGATCCTTCACGCGGCGCAGCTTTGCCTTCATCGCGGTGACGGTCATTCCCGCCGTGTCGTCGATCAGGATGTTGCAGCCCGCAAGCTCGCCCGATGCCGCTGCCAGATGCTCCCAATCCTCGGGCTTCAGCTCGCCCGTACGAAGTGCGTAGCTATTGATGAGTGCCTCGCTGGCAAGCATGCGGTTGACCAGCTGATCGGCGGACATTTCCAAGGAGAAGATGCAGACCGCCTTTTTGGTCTGCTTCGCCACGTTCGTGGCAATATTCAGCGCAAACGAGGTCTTACCCATACCCGGGCGCGCACCGACCAGGATCAGATCGCTCTTTCCCATTCCCGCGAGCACGCGGTCAAGTCCGGAGAAGCCGGTCTGCGTTCCCTGCGTCGCCTCCTTGTTGGTGTTCAGATCGTGCAGATGCTGATAGACGTCTCGAAGAACGTCCTGAATGTGCCGAAAGTTTTTCGTGTCGCGTCCCTGCGCAATATCAAAGATCAGATGCTCGGCGTGGTCGAGAATGCTCGTGACCGATTCCTGCTCGGAATATGCCGTTTCCGAGATCTCGTTGCAAGCGCCGATCAGCTGACGAAGAACGCTTTTTTCCTTGACGATGCGCGCGTAGTCCTTCACGTTGAGCGCATCCGGAACCGCCTCGGTCAGCGTGCGGATATAGTCCTCGCCGCCCGATTTGTCGTAGATGCCCTTGACGGTCAGCATATCGATCAGCGTCACCACGTCGATCTCGCTGTTCGCCATGAAAAGCTCACGCATCGCAAGATAGATCTGCTTGTGCTCGGAAAGATAAAAATCCTCGGCATTGAGCAGATCCGCAACCTCATCCAACGCCGCCGGATCGATGAGAACCGAACCGAGCAGAGATTGCTCGGCGGGCATCGAAAACGGCAGCTTTTTCATCAATTCGTCCTGCATAATCGCTTATTTCTCACAAACGAGGAAGTAGATCTTACCCATCACCTCGGGATAAAGCTTGACCTCCACCTCATATTTGCCGTATGCCTTGATCGGATCGCTCATCACCAGCTTGCGCTTGTCGATCTCGATGCCGTGGTCGGCCTGCAGGCGCTCGCAAATGTCCTTCGACGTGATGGCACCGTAGAGTCTGCCGTCCGCACCGGAGGATGCGGGAATCTTCACCAGAATGCTCTTGAGGCGCTCTCCGAGTGCCTTCGCTTCCTTCTTTTCCTGCTCAATGCGATAGAGTCTTGCCTCTTCCTTGGTCTTGATCTCGTTGAGCGATTGCGCGTCTGCCGCCTTTGCGAGCTTGCGCGGGATCAAAAAGTTCTTACCGTATCCGTCGGATACCTCAATGACGTCGTTCTTTTTTCCCTGTCCCTTGACGTCGGCAAGTAAAATCACTTTCATGGTTCTATTGTCTCCTTTGATTATCTTTTCATACCTTTTTCGGATTCGTACTCGGTGTCCATATATTCATCCAGCACGGTTTTGAGCTGCACACAGGCAGCCTCCAGCGTGGTGTGCGTCAGTCTGGTGCCCGCCATGTCGTAGTGACCGCCTCCGCCCAACCGCTGCATGATGATCTGCACGTTGATCTTGTCGTGCGAGCGCGCGGAGATCGTGACGGTATCCTCGGCACGCAGAAGCGCAAACGAGGCCTCGATGCCCGAAATGGTCATCAGCTTGTCCGCCGCCTTTGCCACCGCGATATTGTCCTCCTCGGTCGCGGGATGGTCGACACTGAGCCAGGTCAGTGCAATCTTCTCGCGGTAAGTACGCGTACGGCTGTCAATGTCGCAGGCCGTGAAGAGATTGGACATCGATTCTGCAAAGAAGGAGCGGACCGCATTGGCGTGCGCGCCTCTTGCATAGAGATATTGCACTGCGGAGAAGGTCTGCATTCCCGCACCCTGCGTGAAGTTCTTGGTATCCAGCATCATACCCGCAAGCATCAGGTTCGCCTCCTCCTTGAGAAGCCTGTCGCGGTAGGGGCTGAATTCCAGCATTTCGCTGACCAGCTCGCTTGCCGCGGCAACGGCAGGACGGATATAGGTCATCAGCGGCTTGAATTCATAGAGCTGATCCTGTCTGCGGTGGTGGTCGATGATCACCACGTTTTTCACACATTTCAACAGACGTGGGGTTTCGGTGTTGTATACGTTATTGACGTCACTCATGATCAGAAGCGTATCCGAGCGCACCGCATCCAGTGCGGTGTCTCCGCTGATGAACATCGAGCGATATTCGGGCAGATTTGCCAAAAGGTCGTAGCAAACACGGAAATTGACGTGATCGCGATTGACGACGATGCGGATCTTGGAAGCATCTCCGCGTGCGCAGATCGCCAATCTTGCAAGACCGACACAGGAGCCGATCGAGTCGTAGTCAGGCGAGCGGTGTCCCATGATGAGCACGTTGCCCGCCTCCTCCATCAGCTTTCGCAGATGCGTGGAGTTGACGCGCGAGGTGATGGTGGTCGAGCCGTACATGGTGTTGACGCGTCCGCCATAGGGCGTGACCGATTTTCCGTCGTTGACCGCTGCTTGGTCTCCACCCTTTTGCAGTGCGATGTCAAGCGCGTCTCTCGCGGCGCGCTCCTTGTCCTCAAAGCTACCCTCGATCGCACCCACACCGATCGAGATCGTCACAGGGAAGCTGTTGTCTCCGAGCTTGATGCTGCGAACGGTATCCAAAATGCGGAACTTGTTCTTGATGCACTTATCCAAGGCGGCTCTGGTAAAGACCAGCAAATACTTCTCTCGCTCATACTCTCGCAGAACGCCGCCAAAGCCTGCCGCCCACTCCTTGAGCTTGGCTTCGATCTCATTGACCGCGGTTCGGTAGCTGACGCGGATATACTGTGCCAGCTCCTGCAGGCTGTCGATGACGACGTATGCCACCACGGGCTCCTCGTCGTACATCTTCTTGCGCATCGCGAGATCCTCGGTGATATCCTTGAAGATCACGAAGAAATAATCCTTGCCCCGAGAACGCATCACGTAGCAATCCAGACCGTATTTCTTTCCGTCGATCTCGGTGATCATCGGCTTGGTGTTGTCGATCGGAACACCGTCCTCGCTCACCGTAATATCCTTGACCGGCCCGCCGTTTTGCGCGCAAGCGATCACGTCCTTCATCGGAACCGAGCAAAACGTCGAAAGCGGTACGTTGCACAGAGGCGAACGGTATTGCAGAATATCCTGCAGCGCTCCGCTGACGATCTTGACCATTCCGTCCGCGCCGATGATGGCGTAAGGAATGTCGACCACGTAACGGAACATATCGCTGATCTCGGTCGTCATCAGCTCGGCGGCATCGTTTGCCCTCGTAATGCGGCGGTAGCGTCGCAGATACGGGAACAGGATGCATCCCACCGAGAGCACGTAGATCCCGCAAAGGGAGAGGCCGTACAGAGGCAGCTCCTCCGGAGTGACGATCAGGGAGATCGCGGTAAACACACCGAGCAGTGCCATTCCGATGCACGCTGCAACGATCAGCGGCGGACGCAGGTCGGTGCGAAACGAGTGTCGTTTCTTCTTTTGCATAAGTCTATCCTCCTAATATCGTAAAAATCAAAGGACACAGGCCTCTCATTCCTCATCGCCGGAATGATCACGGCCGTCGCGAAGCATCTTTTCAAACATTTTCCGTCCAATTTCCTCCGTGATCCTTCCGTAAGCTCCCCACAGACCGAGGATATAGAAGATCAGCTCCGAGGAGCAGCACAGCATCGCCACCGTGAAGATGATCAGGAACACGCGCATACCGCCCTTTGCTCTCGCGAAGCTGACCGCAAGGCCGCGCACACCCAAAAAGGCGAAACCGGGCATCAGGATCAGGCAAACGTTCTGAATGACGGCGGCTGCCATCGATCCCGAGGGAACGAACAGCAGAAGCAGGAACGAGGCGCAATAAAGCACGGCGGCGGTCAGGCTCATGGTGAAGATCCGTGCCTGCTTGGGCACAAAGGCGGAAAATCCCGTGCTGAAATAGGTCATTCCCAAAAGCAGCTGTGCGTCAAAGGCAAGAACGCTGCAGATCACCACCGCAACGGCAGGCGCGAGCTGCATCAGCCGCAGGATCATCTCCTCGGTGTAAAAAGAGTCAAAGGATTGTGCCACCTGTAACGCCCACGCGTTTTTCGATTCCTCTGCGATCGCGAAAAGCTCGTCGCGGATCGGGGTGATCTCCCGCATGACGGCGTCCTTGATGCCGTGGATGACCGCCAGAATCTGCTCGCGTCCCACGCCACCCGTTTTCATTTGGATCCAAAGCGCACACAGCACCAAAAGCGAGATCAGAAAGCCGGCGGCGGTGAAGCAAATGGCGGTCGTGCGCTTCTTTGCCGTCACGGTCGCGAGCGCAAGCAGCGCTCCGGCGGGTACAAAAACAAGCGACAGCAGCGAAAAGCGCCAATCTCCGCTCAGTGCGAAAACGATCCCAAAGCCCGAAAGCGGAAGCAAAAGGGCGAGATAGGAATGCTTGAGAACAGTCAGAAGATATGCCAGCGTCATCGCGCCCACAACAAGCGAGAGCGCCACGGAAACACCCGCAAAGCCGGGACCGATCATCAGCATGGAAAATGCCGTGAGCAGGATCACCAGAATGGAAAACGGTGATCGCGCGGAATAGGCAACGTAGAAGCAAAGCAGAAGCATCACAGCGACCGGCACGAACCACGCGTGGTTGCACAGCGGGATTCCGACCGCCGAGATCAAACACATGATCGCGGCAAGGATGATATGCTTGACAGATGCCTTGGGAAGCTTTTCTCGCTCCTTCCAGGGATTTTCGAATTCGGTTTCTTTGACAATACCGTTCATACGTGTCTCCCGGCTCCTTTCTTCTCTACAATCATAACACTATTATAATATTATATCATATCTTTCTCTTTTTGTAAACACTTCTTTATTATATTTCTCAATATTTTTTATCTTTTGCCTCACACACCCGAAAATCCGTCAAGTTACGTGGAGGTTCGAGGATCTTTCTTGGATTGTGAGCGTCATGAAGTCTCCGATTCGCTTTGAGAAAACGGAATGAAAAACCTCCGTCCTTGCGATCTTGCCGTCTCCTTGCCCGGCGGCTACGGAATGGAATGTCGAGGCCGAAAAATCATCTCACATTCCGCAAATCCCGACAAAATGCGCAAAAAACGCCCACGTCAAGGCAAAAGCCAAGACGTGAGCGTTTTTTCAAGCTTTGAAATTCCATGAGAAACACGGAGAGGAATCTGCCGTGTCACCCGTTTTTTACTTGCTGTGCTTTGCGATGACAGCCTTCACGCCTGCGATGACCTTCTCGATGTGAGCAGGCTCCCAAGAGGGATGCAGGAAGAGAGAGACGGTCTTGTCACGAAGCGATTTTGCCACAGGGCAGATCACCTTGGAATAGTCCGCGGACTTTGCGTCGGTGTATTCCTTCGAACGGAAGGGGAACTGTGCCGAGCCGAAGCCAACGCCATCCTGGTATGCCTGCTCGAGATAGCTCTCGGGCCAGAGAATGCCGCTGCAAGGAATGCCCATGCCGATCAGCTCGCCGATGAATTCCTTGGCAACGATGTCCAGAACGTCGGTGTCGATCAGGATCGGATACCACCAATATGCGTTGCGGCGCTCCTCGGAATTGTAAGGAACCGCAGTGATGCCCTTCATGCCGACGAATGCCTTGTCGTACATAGCGGCATACTCCAGACGGCGCTTCAGGTTCCAGCTGTCATAGCGGCGAAGCTCGCACAGACCGATCGCAGACTGCATTTCGGTCATACGGTAGTTAAATCCGACGCGACGGTGGATGTAAGGCAGCTTTTCCTCGAGAGCCAGCATATTCATACGCGTGCGAACGTCGTAGCCGTGGTCACGGAAGGAACGGCATTCCCATGCCAGATCCTCGTTGTTGGTGATGACCATACCGCCCTCACCGCCGGTGGTGAAGTGCTTGGACTGACAGAAGGAGTAGCATCCGACGTCACCGACAAGACCGACCATCGTGTCACGGAACTTACCGCCGATACACTGTGCGCAGTCCTCAACAACGTACAGGTTGTGCTTCTTTGCGATCTCCATGATGGGACCCATGTCTGCAACAACACCGTAAAGATGAACGACAACGATTGCCTTGGTTCTGGGGGTGATCAGCGCCTCGATGCTCTTGGGGTCAAGCGTGTGATCCTCGGTCACGTCACCGAACACGGGAATCGCGCCTGCCTGCACGACTGCGAAGGAGGAAGCAATGAAGGTGTAGGAAGGAACGATGACCTCATCTCCGGGGCCAACGTTCAAAGCTGCGAGCGCGATGTGCAGAGCAGCAGTTCCGTTGGTACAGGAAATTGCGAAGCTTGCGCCCGACCACTTGGCAAACGCCTCCTCAAATTCCATACCGACCTTACCCGTCCAATAATTGACTCTTCCGGAGTTCAGGACTTTGGTCACCTCTGCGGGGACCTCGGGTGCAAATTGGGGCCAACCGGGAAAACCGATCTCCTCCACACCGGCACCGTTCATTACGAGATCTTCTTTTTTTGCCATGGCGGTTTACCTCTTTCATTTTATATTAGACAAGCCTTTGATTGTCTGTGATTTCATTATACCAAATACACCTTCTCTTGTCAAGAGTTTTTTTCACTAAAAAAGCCTTTTGAAGCCATGAAAAAAGTGCAACGCGCGAAGCCTTTCGAAATGACGTGTTTTATGCTGAAAAACGCAGAAAGTTTATGGAAAATTCAAAAAAAATTCATTAAGTTCTGCTATACTATATGCTGGTAAAGAAATTATTCATATAAGGAGATACATACCATGGCATTGACATACATCACCAACGGTAAGATCGTGCTTCCCGAGTCGGTCGTGTGCGGCAAAAACCTTGTGTTTGACAGTGACAGCGGCAAGATCTGCGGAATCGTGGACGAGCTCCCCGCAGGTGCGAACGTCATCGACGCAGCGGGCAATTACGTCGCTCCCGGACTCGTTGACATTCACATCCACGGTTATCTTGGAGAGGACACCTGTGACGCCAAGCCCGAGGGCATCCGAAAAATGGCTTACGGCGTGGCAAAGAACGGAGTCACCTCCTTCCTTCCCACCACGATGACGGTTTCCAAGGACGAGATCATCGCCGCGCTGAACGCGGTACGCTCGCTCAAGGAGGAAAGCAAGACCTGGGACGGCGCCGAGATCATCGGTGTCCACGCAGAGGGTCCGTTCATCAATCCCTCGAAGAAGGGCGCGCAGGCAGAGGAAAACATCCTTGTGCCCGATGCCGATTTTATCATCGAAAACGCCGACATCATCACCTCCGTCACACTCGCACCCGAGATGGACGAAGGACACAAGTGCATCAAGAAGCTGGCGGCAGAGTCCAACGTTCTCGTTTCCATGGGTCACACCGATGCGAAATTTGAGGAAGCGATGAGCGCGGCAAAGGACGGCGTCAATCACGCAACCCACCTCTTCAACGCAATGTCGGCTCTGGCACACAGAAATCCCGGTGTTGTCGGTGCGGCTCTGTCCTCCGATAACGTGTCGGTCGAGGTGATCGCCGACACCTTCCACATCAATCCCGGACTCTACTCGATCGTTGCCAAGGTCAAGGGCGACAAGATGGTGCTGATCACCGACTGTACCCGCGCGGGAGGAATGCCCGACGGTGAGTACGACCTCGGCGGGCAGCCGATCTTCCTCAAGGGCATCGAGTGCCGTCTTGCGGACGGTACGATCGCGGGCAGCGTGCTCAAGCTCAACAGCGCGGTCAAGAACGTGCTCGACCACACCGACCTTCCCGTAAACGAGGTCTTCAAAATGGCATCTCTCAACCCTGCAACGGCGATCCGCTGCGCAGAGCGCATCGGTTCTCTGGAGGAGGGCAAGGACGCGGACATCATTATTACCGATGAAAATATCAACGTAATCAGAACCATCAAGAAAGGAAGAACTATTTATGAAGCTTAAAGTAAATGCACCACTCGATCCCGGCTTTATGCCGATGGCGGTAGTTTACCGCGATTTTGAGGCAGCCGTCAAGGCAGAGGGCGGCGAGAAGCTGACCATCGGACTCGAGAGAAACGACGGTCTGGTTTCCGTGTTTACGCTTGACGTATTCAAGGACGGCACGGGACACGACGAGGAGAACCACGCATTTGTGGAAAGAATCGTGAAAACGCTTCTTTGGGTTCGCGGCGGATACAAGATCATCATCGCCGGCTCCAAGCTGATCGCAGATCAGATCAAGGCAGATTACGCCGAGGGCGGAATCCGTGCATTTGACAGCGAGTTCATGTCGGGCGTTTACGAGGCTCCGTTCGAGGTGGTTCATGTTCCCTTCGCAGATGCTCCCGTCGCCAACGAGACCGCCGCTCCCGTCGGCCGTCACCTGGACGGATGCCGCATCGGCTTTGATGCGGGCGGAAGCGACCGCAAGGTCAGCGCCGTCGTCGAGGGCGAGGCTACCTATTCCGAGGAGGTCGTTTGGTTCCCGAAGCTGCAGAACGATCCTCAATATCACTATGACGGAATCGTGGACGCAATGAAGACCGCTGCATCCAAGATGCCCAGAGTCGACGCGATCGGTGTTTCCACCGCAGGCGTTGTCATCGGCAACCGCATCATGACCTCTTCCCTCTTCCTCAAGGTCAAGAACGAGAACCCCGAGGCATTTGAGAAGGTCGTGAAGAATATCTACACCGACATCGCAAAGGAGCTCGGCAACGTTCCGATCGAGGTTGCGAACGACGGTGACGTAACCGCTCTGGCAGGCGCGATGGATCTGGGCGACACCAACGTGCTCGGCGTTGCCATGGGTACCAGCGAGGCAGGCGGCTACGTTGACGGAAACGGCAACATCACCGGCTGGCTCAACGAGCTTGCATTCGTTCCCGCAGACTTCAACAAGGAAGCCATGCTGGACGAGTGGTCGGGCGACTACGGCTGCGGCGTAAAATATTTCTCCCAGGATTCGGTCATCAAGCTGGCTCCCGCAGCAGGCATCGAGCTCGATGAGAAG
>JAZSJS010000075.1:0-25556 GCA_045534435.1 Eubacteriales bacterium | reverse complement strand
GAGGACATCTACATCACCATCCACATCGACAACCCCGACAGCTTTGAGATCCTGTCGTTCACGCTCAACGGCAAGAAATATTCTTCCTATATGTTTGAAGAAGGCTCGGATATGGAGCATCTGATCCTCAAGGTCAACGTCGGCGACGTCGAAGGAATTGTGGAATACACCATCGATGCCATCAAATACGTCGACGGCACCGCCATCAAGGACGTTCGTATGGAAGGTGACAAGACGGTGCGCGCAGGAATCGCCACCGAGCGTCAGCCCGTTGCCACACTCTTTGGAGAGCGCGTGGATTTCTACAGTGTCTCCTTCAACGTCTCCATCACCGATCCGCTTGAGCTGATCGCCAAGAGTCAAGGCAAGCTCTATGCCATGATCTATGACGGAGAGAACGTGCTTGCCATCAACGAGATCTTGCCCACCGAGGTCTCCGAGGTCACCTTTGAGGGGCTTCAGCCCAACACGGCATACCAATACGCCGTGGGCGCGATCTACGACAGCCTGAACGGCGAGGGAGTGAGCCTCCACGTGCTTGCCATCAAGAACTTCACGACCAAGGCACCGGTACTGTTTGACGAGCTGCAGATCTCCTCCACTGAGGTTGCCTTCGAATTCCTTTGGAACGAGGCGTTTGCCAACAAGGAGATCACCGCGCTCACGCTGTATCGGAACGGCGAAAAGGTGCGTGACGTGGATCTGAATGCCGACAGACTCACGGATCTGCTTTCGAATGCTACGTACACCCTGGTCGCCGAATATCGCGGAAACAAGAATGCCACCGAGCAGATCTCGATCGATTTCGTCACACCGGAAAAGGCGATTCCCATTCTCACCCTCGATGAACGTGAGATTTCTCACAACGAATTCAGGTTCAATACCTTCATCACCGATGACGACGCGGTGGGAGCGATCACCTCCATCGAGCTGCTTCACGGCAATGACGCACCCATCCTCGTCGAGGATCTTGACACGCGTCGCTTCGAGGGATTGCTTTGCAACAACGAATACACCGTCCGCGTCACCTATACATACGACCTCTGCGACGGCACAGGAGAGCACACGATCGTCAAGGATCTGACCGTGAAAACGCTTGCAAAGACAACACCCACGCTCACGCTTATCAAAGGTGAGGTCTCGCAAACAGGCTTCCGCTTTCAAGCAAACGTCACCGACCCCGACCGCGTGGGTGCGATCACGGAGATCCTTCTGTTGCACAACGGCAACGAAAACGATTCGATTCCCGCAGAAGATCTTGACGTGCGAAGCTTTGACGGGCTTCTTTCCAATAATAACTATACCGTCCGTGTCACCTATACCTACAACCCGTGTGACGGCACAGGAGAGCACACGATCGTCAAGAATCTGAACGTGAAGACGCTGGCAAAAGCCACACCTTCGGTCACGCTCACGCAAACCGATCTCACGCAGACGAGCTTTGCATTTGATCTTGCTCTGTCCGATCCCGACAACCTCGCCACGATCACTGCGCTCGAATGGCGCCACAAGAACGACGAGTTCGTCGCCTGCGAAAATCTTGACGTGCGCGCCTTTGAGGGACTGCTTTCCAACAACGAATACACCGTTCGCGTGACCTATATCTACGATCTGGGAGACGGTGTGGGATTGCAGAGTGCGACAAAGAAGCTTACGGTGAAAACGCAGAAAAAGCAATTCCCTGTCATCACGCTTCCCAATCTCAAGGTGAATGAATACACGATCTCCTTCGACGTTCTGAAAACCGACCCGGACGAGGTGGGCGAGATCAAGAGTGTTGCGCTTTACAACCAAGCGGGCGACACGCTGATCGCCGAAAGCGACACACTCGATTCGGCGCTCTTTGAGGGATTGGCTCCCAACGAACGCTATACCATCATCATTTCCTATGCCTATGATCTCAACGACGGAAACGGCAGAATCGAAACCGCAATGGGTGAGGCCGTGGAAACAAAATCGGTCGTCACGATCGAGGGTGTGACCTATCAGCTCTATGACGACAGAACCGCCACGGTCATTGCGATCGACGAAGGTGTGACTTCTCCCATGTTCCGTTGCATCGAGGGCTACACGATCACCAAGATCGGCCCGCGAGCATTCAAGAACCGCACCGGACTTTTGGAGGTTGAGATTCCCGACACTGTCGAGCTCATCGGTGAAAACGCATTTGAAGGCTGCACCGGGCTGCTTCGTGTTGTGGTTCCGGCAAGTGTGAAAACCATCGAAAAATATGCATTTTTGCAGTGCACCGCCCTGCAGGAGCTCCTCCTCGCGGACGGCGTGCAGAAGATCTGCACCTCTGCCTTTTCGGGATGTTACGCTTTGAAGCAGCTCATCATCCCGCAATCGGTGACCTCCATGGAAGCCTACGTTGAGATTTTTGACCCCGTCTTGATCTTGGCAAAAGCTCCTGAAAAGCCCTCCGGATGGCATACAGATTGGAACAATTACAACTGTACCGTCTTCTGGAATTTCAAGGAGCTTTACACCGACGAGCAAGGCGTGACCTACGTGCTTCACAATGACAACACGGCAACCGTGATCGGCTTTGACGACACGGCATACAACGTCACGCTCGACGTTGAGGGCTACACCGTTGTTGAAATTTTTGATGCCGCCTTTGAAAATTCCCAAAGACTGGAAAGCATCGACATCCCCGAGGGCGTGAGGGTCATCGGCAAAAATGCATTCTCATGGTGTGAGCGGTTGCAAACCGTCAGGCTTCCCTCGTCCTTGAGGACCATTGAAGAACGTGCATTCGGTTACTGCTCCAATCTGTCCGATCTTTCCATTCCGGAGGGTGTGGTTGAAATTCAAAGCTTGGCTTTCTTTAATGTTCTCGATTTCACATTCATCATTCCCGAATCGGTGACCACCATCGGCGATGATGCTTTTTGCGGAACCGTCTGCGCACACGCCGCATCAAAACCAAGCGGATGGCATGATCAGTGGCTAAACCATGATAGCAACGCTAACGTCGTTTGGAATTTCAAGGAGCTTTACACCGATGAACAAGGCGTGACCTACGTGCTTCACAATGACAACACGGCAACCGTGTTCGGCTTTGACGAACGTGTGTCAAGCATCACACTCAACGTTGAGGGTTACACCATTGTCAAAATTTTCAACAATGCTTTCAGAGGAAGCAGAAAGCTCAAATCCATCGTGATCCCCGAGGGTGTGACTGAAATCGGTGACTATGCGTTTGCCTATTGTGAGAAGCTGCAAAGTGTATCGCTTCCCTCTTCCCTGAGAATCATTGGAAACTTCGCGTTCTCTTCCTGCTCCAATCTAACCAACGCCTCCCTTCCCGAAGGATTGAAGGAAATCGGAGACAATGCATGGAGACTCTCCCGTGTTCCGTATTTCATCATTCCCGCATCGGTCGTTCGAATCGGAGAAGAGGCGTTCCTTGATTGCGACAGAATCTTCTGCCGAGTACCTTCTCAACCGAACACCTGGAATAGCTATTGGAGTTTTGGCGTTACCTATGTAGCTTGGGATTTCAAGGATCTTTATACCGATGCACAAGGAATCGTCTATCTTCTTTACAACAACGGAACCGCCAGGGTGATTGATCGTGCTGATAGCTTGCCGGACTACGTGGTACTGAAGGTTGACGGCTATCAAATCACAGGAATTGAGAGAGGTGTTTTTGATCGCTATTCCCATTTCGCATCTTCTTGGACACTTTGGATTCCAAAAACAGTGAAGGTACTTCCGCAAGGAGCAATCTATCCCAGTATCTTCGTTTTCGCCGAGGCCGAATCTTGTCCCGCAGGCTGGGATCTGTGGTGGCATACCGAGGAAGACGTTGACACCAACGTCGCTTGGAACACAAAGGAGTTTTACACCGATGCACAAGGCGTAACCTACGCGCTTTGCAACGACGGCACGGCAGTCGTCATCGGCTTTGACGACACGGTGACAGACGTCATACTCGGCGTTGACGGCTACACCGTTGTCAAAATTTTGAAGGATGTCTTTAACTCCAGCAATCTCACAAGCATCGTGATCCCTGAGGGTGTGACCGAAATCGGCGATTATGCGTTTGCCTATTGTGCGAAGTTGCAAAGCGTATCACTTCCCTCTTCCCTGAGATCCGTGAAGAAAGGCGCATTCCATAGTTGCGACGTTTTGAGCGACGTTTCCCTTCCGGACGGTCTGCTTGAAATCGGAGAGGTTGCCTTCCTTGGTTGTCCGGTTTCGTACTTTATCATTCCCGAATCGGTCGTCTCGATCGGAGCTTCCGCATTCACCACCACCTGCTACGCTCGTGTGAGCTCCAAGCCAAGCGCTTGGATCAGCACCTGGTGTGACGGTTATCTCGGTGCCGAAACACCCCCGATCGTCTGGAACTTCAAGGAGCTCTACACCGACGCACAGGGAGTGACCTACGCCCTTAGCAACGACGGCAAGGCGTTTGCAGTCAGCTTCGACGGCTCTGCGACGGATGTGACGGTTGGCGTAGAGGGCTATACTGTCGTTAAAATTATCGACGGTATCTTCTCCGTCGCCACACTGGAACGTGTGGTAATTCCCGAGGGTGTAACCGTCATAGGCAATGCGACCTTCATGTTTTGTATGCAATTACAAAGCGTATCACTCCCCTCTTCCCTGCTCGTCATTGGAGATTGTGCCTTCAAGGATTGCACGGCTCTGACCGAGATCACCATTCCAAAGGGGGTCATTGAATTCGAAGAGTATGCCTTTGTTTGCTGCAGCAATCTGACCGACATTTACTTTGAAGGAACGATCGCAGAATGGGATGCAATCGAAAAGGGCGATGGTTGGAACACTTCCGTCCATGAAGATTGCACCGTGCATTGCGCCGACGGAGACATCGCATTGTTCTGATGCTTGCCCTTATGGCAGCAACAAAAACGACAGCACCCGCGAAAGCGGGTGCTGTTTGTTGTATAATTATTAAAAAACGGAAGAAAAAATCCAAAGAAAATGCAAAAAGGGGTTGCTTATTTGCAAATTTTGTGGTAAAATATAATTTAATACATACAAGAAAGCGAGGTTTTTCTTTTGAACTGGGAATTATTTGTTTTGATCTTTTATTTCGTCGCCATGCTCGGCATCGGAATCCTCTTCTTCTTCCGCTCCAAAAATAAGAACGACAAGGACTATTTCTTGGGCGGCAAGTCCATGGGCCCGTGGGTGACCGCGATGAGCGCGCAGGCATCCGACATGAGCGCGTGGCTGTTGATGGGACTTCCCGGAAGTATTCTGGCGTTTGGTCTCGGTCAGGCTTGGATCGGCATCGGTCTTGCCATCGGTACCGCGCTGAACTGGATCCTGCTCGCGCGCCGTCTGCGCCGCTTCTCCGAGGCTGCCAACGATGCGATCTCCCTGCCGCAGTATCTTTCCAACCGCTTCCTCACCAAGAGCAAGGCTCTGCAGGTGACCTGTGCGGTGGTGTTCCTGTTCTGCTTCACCGTCTACGTTGCTTCGGCTTTCGTTGCGGGTGCGAGCGTCTTCACCTCTCTGTTCGACATCGACAAGCAGCTTGCCATGCTGATCTTCGCCGTCATTCTGATCGTCTACACCTTCCTCGGCGGCTACAAAGCAGTCTGCTGGACCGACTTCTTCCAGGGCATTCTGATGCTGATTGCTGTGCTTGCCGTTCCGATCATCATCGTTGCCACCAAGGAGCTTGACACCTCCGTGCTCGGACAGGTGATCACAGGCTCCGACGGAACGCAATACGGCTTTGTCACCAACCTCTTCAACGCGCCCGCCAAGGAGATTGCAAACGGTCTCGCGTGGGGCTTGGGCTACTTCGGTATGCCGCACATTCTCGTGCGCTTCATGGCGATCAAAAAGCCCTCCATGGTCAAAAAATCCGCCACGGTTGCCATCGTTTGGGTGGTGCTTGCATTGGTCGCGGTCATTTTCATCGCGGTATTCGGAAGAATGCTGATCGGCGCAGATCTCCTCGCAGACGGCAAGCAACAAATGGTGTTCGTGCAGCTGTCCCGCGACCTCTTCCCCCCCGCAATCACGGGTATCCTTCTCGCCGCCATCATCGCCGCATCGATGTCCACGGCGGACAGCCAGCTCTTGGTTGCCTCCTCTTCCTTTACCTCGGACATCTACAAGCCCCTCATCCGCAAAAAGGCATCCGACAAGGAAACGCTTTGGATCGGACGCATTGTCGTTCTGATCATCGCGGTGGTTGCGTTCTTTATTGCGAGCAGTAAGAGCGAGGGCGCACAAGCCATCATGAACCTCGTGGAAAACGCGTGGGCAGGCTTTGGCTCCGCCTTCGGATCGGTCATTCTTCTCTCGGTGTTCTGGAGAAGATTTACCTACAAGGGCGCGCTCGCGGGCGTCATCGCAGGTGCTCTGACCGACGTTCTGTGGCTCTTCTTCCTCTCGGGTCCGACCGGTATCTACGAGCTGATCCCCGGCTTTGCCGTCAGCATGATTGCCGCTGTTGCGGTCACCCTGCTTGACAAAGCCCCCGGCAAAGAAATCACCGACATCTTCGATGCCGCCACCGCGCCCACCGAGGATTGATTGGTTGTTGAAATCAAAAAAGCATTACCTGTTTGAAACAGGTAATGCTTTTTTATGTTTCCGTTTTTGACTTCATTTCAACGCAACCAGCGTCAGATCTCCGCTGTCGGTTTCGACGCTGAGACGCTTGGTGCCGTCGCCGCAAAGATAATGATCTCCCGATTTTGTCAGGGGAAGGTCGTAGGAAAGCCTACCCGAATCGCTCTCCCACTCCAACGCAAAGGAGGAATCCTTCGGCATCCGAAGAACGATGTCACCGCTTTTCGCGGAGAGCTCAAGCGCATCGGGAAGCGTGGGAAGCGTCAGATCGACATCTCCGCTCTTGCTTTCCGCATCGATCTCGCGGGAAAGCAGCTCCTCCGCCAAAAGATCGCCGCTGACCGTATCCACGGCAAAGTGATCAAACGTACAGCCCTTGACGCCAAGAGATCCCGATGCCGATTCGAAGGCAAAGCTCTTGGCGCGCAGATTCACGGCAACCACGTCCGAGGAGGAAACCTCCACACGCACGGTATTCATCCCGTCAAAGAAGCGTTCGGGAATCCGCACCGTCAGCTTCTTTTCGCGGCTGGAGCTACCAAAGCCGAAAAACCATGAGGACTTTCGATATTTGATGCTCAGCGTGCCGTCCTCCAGCACCTTCCAGCGCACCTTTGCCGATTCCGGCAGCTCTCCGCCATCAGCGCGCTCGGAAATCGACGCGAAGGTATCCTGACAGGCAACGATCTCGACCTCACCGTCGATCCAATCGAGATCGATTCCCGTGATCGCATCCGAAACGATGCTTCCCTCTCCGATCTCATAGCCGCTTTCGTCGTAGCGGTAATCCTTCCAACCGATCTGCCACGCGCCGCCCGCGATCAGGGCATTCAAAATGCCGATCACAACGGCAATCACCACAAAAGCACCTGCGACGATCGCAATCACGGTCGTTGCTTTTTTGAGTCTTTTCTCCATAAAGTCACCTCTCTGTTATCTCAACCGCGTCAGCTTGTCCGCGGTCATGACGTTCTCAATTGTATAAACCAAAAGCACGCGATCGGCACCGTAGTGCGCGGCAAAATGCGACAGATCGCAAAAATCCCGACGCGTCGAGGAAAGATTGAGCAGCACGAGATCAAAATGCTGCGCCAAAAAGGGCGCGAGCGAGTTGGCAAAGCTATCCTTGAGGATCAAAAGCGTCGGCCGCGTCTCCCCGCTTCTCTTTTGCACGGTCACCACGTCGTGCGTGCCATCCAAAAAGAGCGAATATTGATCCTTTTTGGCAAGATAGGAACGGCTGTAAAATCCGGGTAGCTCTCTGCCGTCCGCCGTCACCGCAAAGTCCTGCTCGTTGCCGAGCGTCCAGATCTCGATGCTGTCAGGCGCGACATGCTTCATCCCGCCCGCCGACCATGCCGTGCCGTAAAAGCCATCCGAGACGGTCTCGCGTTGAAAGGCATCGACGGGAAGGATCTCGCCCTCCATACCAAAGCTTTTCATCACCTCGACGTAGGCGTAGTACGCGCCAAGCGTCGTCCAATGGTGGTCGGTTCTGTAATAGACGTACTCCCCCGCGCCGTATCTTTCGCGCAGTACGGGGACCGTCTCCACACAGGAGACTCTGCCCCCCAAGGAATCCCTCAGCGTCTCTTGCAGCGCGTTGCTGATGTCGGGCGGATAGGAAAAAGCAGAGGCGGCAATATCAACCGTTCTTCCGGTCAAAAGCACCGAAAACGGGATCTCCAACTGCCCGTCAACACGTTTCAGTCCTTCTGCGCAGGCGCGAATATGCGCCCGATCAAAGCCGTCCAAGGGGACTGCGCCATCGGAACCGTAAGCATCAAACAAGCGCTTTGCCAGCTGCCCGTTTTTGCCGAGCAGAATGCCGTTGTTTTCCCCTTTTCCGAGCATCAGCTCGCTCGCACCCTTGATTCCAACCAAGGTGTCGCGCAGAGGAAACTGATCGGCAAAATAATCGTTGAACTCCTCACCAAGCTTGCCCGAGAGCAGCGCGTCGAGACTCCATTTCGGAAGTGAACGCAGACTGCGATTCTCCTCCTCGGAAAAGGAATGATCCGGAAGAATCAGAAAAGCCAGCGAAAAGCCGAACAAAAGCAAGCAAAACAACACCGTTGTCAAAAAGCAGATCTTTCGTTGCATCCTTGTGCCTCCTCAGAATTGTGTATAGGCAAAAGGGCTGAAGGTCGAGTCCACCAGATATGCGGTACAAAGAAGCACGACAGAGACGCAAAGCAAGGGAGAAAGCGACCGTCCCCATGTGAAGCGGGTCACGAATTTTTCGTAAATCTTCTTTGGAAGCGGTGTCGCTCCCACGGCGGCAATCAAGACAAGCGGCAACAGACGCCAAAGCTGATACGTGACGGTCGCGCTCGAAAATCCAATGCAACCGAAGCCAAAGAGCGCCCGAAAGCAGCTCCATCCCGCCGCAGCATCGGAAAAGGAAAAGATCAAAAATCCAACCGTTACGAGCAGCATCGCGTAAAAATGTCGAAGGAATGCCGGGATTTGCGAAAGCATCCGCAACAAAAAGGCCTTTTCCGCAATCAGGATCACCAAAAAATAGAGCCCCCAAAGGACGAAATTCCAGCTCGCGCCATGCCAAAAGCCGGTGAGAAGCCAAACGACGCCGAGATTGAAATATTGACGCGCCCTCCCCCGTCGGTTGCCGCCAAGCGGGATATAAACGTACTCCCGAAACCACGTCGAAAGCGAAATATGCCACCGACGCCAGAACTCGGTGATGCTTTGAGAAATATAAGGATAGTTGAAATTCTCACAAAAATCAAAGCCAAACATGCTTCCCAGGCCGATCGCCATATCCGAATAGCCCGAAAAATCATAGTAAAGATGCAAGGTATACAGAATGACGGTCATCCACGCGCCGAGCGAGGTGACCTCAAACGCCGCCATCCCACGAAAATATTCGTAGCCCGCGGCAAGCATATCCCCGATCAAAACCTTTTTGGCAAGTCCGCACGAGAATCGAGCCACGCCGGCAGCGAAGCCGCCCACAGACTCGCGTCGCGAGGAGAGCTGCGCATCCACGTCCCGATACCGCACGATCGGACCCGCGATCAGTTGCGGAAACAGCGTGACATAGGTGCCGAAGGAAATATAATTCCGTTGCAGCTCGCAATCGCTTCGATAGAGATCGACGGTATAGGAAATGATCTGAAAGGTATAAAACGAGATGCCGATCGGAAGCCGCAAGCCCTCGATCACAGGCAGCTCCACAAGGGGCAGAAGCGAGAGATTGGCGGCAAAAAAATTGTAATATTTGAAGAAAAAAAGGAACGACAGATTGACGGCGACCGAAAGGATCATCGCTCCTTTTGCCTTTTTGGGGGCGCTTTGGCGATATTTCTCAATCCAGAATCCGAAGGAATATGCCGAGGTGATCGACACTGTCATCAAGATCACGTAGATCGGCTCTCCCCAGCCGTAAAAAAACAGGCTCAGAAGGAAGAGGACCACGTTGCGCCAGCGCCGAGGAACCAGGTAGTAGCACGACAAAGTCAAAGGCAAAAAGCCAAACAAAAAAATGAGGGAGGAAAAAACCATGCTTCATTTCCTTTGCAACTTCACTCGTTATCTTATATTATACAGTATCGGCTTTTTTTTGTCAATAAATTCTCTGTAAACGAGCTTTTAATTTTTGGTTTTTCATGCCTGTAACCTTTTGTCGAAACGGCTCATAGGATGATAAGGAAGAAGAGAAAAAACGAATCATCGGAAAGGATTTTTACGACATGACGACACAGCGAATCAAGCTTTGTGAGCTTGCGGTGGGAGATCTTGCCGACGTGCGCGCCTTGCTGAGCCGAGGGGCGATCCGCAGAAGATTGCAGGATCTCGGACTCGTCGAGGATACCACCGTGGAATGCATTGGAAAAAGTCCCGGCGGAGGCATGAGTGCCTATCTCGTCCGCGGCGCGGTCATTGCTCTGCGCGATGAGGATGCGGCTTTTGTTCTCGTCGAGCCGACAGGGATGGGCGGTGTTGCAAAATGGGGCTGACATCCCGCTCCGTGGGAAGCCATGCCCTCGACAGCCGCGCCGCGCTCCGACGCACCCCGGAGGAGCGCGTGATCGCGTTGGCGGGCAATCCCAACGTGGGAAAAAGCACGATCTTCAATGCCCTCACGGGAATGCATCAGCACACGGGAAACTGGTCGGGAAAAACCGTGACGAACGCCGCCGGACGCTTCCGTACCGAGCACCATGATTATCTGCTGGTCGATATTCCGGGGACCTATTCCCTTTTCGCACATTCCGCCGAGGAGGAGGTCGCGCGCAATTTCATCTGCTTTGGAGAGATCGACGCGGTGGTGGTCGTCTGCGACGCAAGCTGTATCGAGAGAAACCTCAACCTGGTGTTGCAGGTCATGGAATGCGGCGCACCCGTGGTGGTTTGTGTCAATCTGATGGATGAGGCAAAGCGCAAAAAGATCTCACTTGACCTCGATCTGCTCTCCCTGCGCCTCGGTGTTCCCGTGGTCGGCACGGTGGCAAAAAAGAAATCCACCCTCAAGCAGCTGCAAAATGCACTCGATGCCGTCATAGATGCACCCATCATGCCTTCAAGGATCGCGATTCCCTATCCCGACGTCGTCGAACGTGCTTTGGCGATTCCCGAGGCAATTCTGGATCAAATGGCGATCGGCAGATTGGAAAGCCGGTGGCTTGCGTTGCGTCTTTTGGATGCTGATCCGAGCTTACAGGCGGAGCTGCGTGAGCAGCTTGGAGAGCAAGCCTTGAACGACTGTCTCCTCGCCCAAGCACTTGACGAAGCGCGCGAGCTGCTTGCGCAAAACGCGATCGACAAAGATGCCTTGCAGGATCTTCTCGTTTCTTCCGCTCTCGCGCAAGCAAAGGAGATCTGTCACGGTGCGATCGTGTGTGAAGCCACTCCCTACAGCAAGCGTGACCGCCGACTCGACCGACTTTTCACGGGCAAATGGAGTGCCTATCCGATCATGCTCCTCCTTCTGGCTCTGGTCTTTTGGTTGACCGTCAGTGCTTCCAACCTTCCCTCTGAGTGGATCTCAAAGGGCGGATTTTGGTTGCTGGAGCAGTTGTCTGCGGCGTTACATGCCGTCGCCGCGCCACCTTGGCTCGAGGGACTTCTCGTCGACGGCATTCTGCGCGTGCCGATCTGGGTGATCTCGGTCATGCTCCCGCCCATGGCGATCTTTTTCCCGCTTTTCACGCTCCTGGAGGATGCGGGCTACCTTCCCCGCGTTGCCTACAATCTCGACCGCCCCTTCCGCGCCTGCAACGCTTGCGGCAAGCAGGCACTCACGATGTGGGTGGTTGATATTCGTATGCTAAAAATTGCTATAAAATAATCAACCGCATCAAACGGCTGATAGATTACATGTTATATGTTTTTTGCATCGGAATTCCAGAAAATCGAAAATAGATCTGTATGGTTTGGCGCTTGATTTTACCATGCTCCGTCTTTTCATAAACGCCTTGCCCAATCTCAATTCGATCAATTAAACGAAATAAAAGATCCGTTGTTAGCTCCTTTGGCCCCGTCATCTCACGTAACAACTTTCGCAACTGTGCCATCGAGGATGTTGCTTGATCAACTTCAATAGGTTCCTGTATCTCCTCCAACATTGCTTTGATCTGCCGGCTCTCTTCTTCATACTTTCGAATTAACTTTTGCATCCGTTCTTCACTCAAAATCCCCGCAATCTGATCTTCGTATAACTTTTCGATTAAAGAGTCCAATTCTCGCTCTCTTTTTTGTAAAGATTTGATTTTTTTCTTTTCGGATTCTATACTCTCTTTCTTTTTCTGAAGCTGATCAACGGTTTCAAGCAAACAGTTTTCCTCCTCATGAGACAAATGAACAGCCTCTTGAACGGAACAAAGAACAATATGGTATAATGTATCGTAATCAATAAAATGATTTTCACATTCTTGACTACCATATGATTTATATCCTCCACAGGCAAGATTGGCACGAGATCCTTTTTTTCGTGTTCCTACCGTGGACATATTTCGACCGCAATCCGCGCATTTTGCAATTCCAGAGAAAATATTTTGAAACCCACGGGTTGGAGCACACCGCCTTTGATGGCTTCTTTTTCCCGCCAGATCAAAAATCTCACGGCTAATAAGAGCCTCGTGTGTGTCTTCGACTGTATACCATGCATCTCGGTCATTTCGAACTGAAACCTTACTTTTAAAAGAAACCTTGCTAGTCTTGCCTTGTGCCGTCGTTCCAATATATACCATATTCCGAAGTATTTTTGTAATTCCTGATGAAGTCCATTCCTGTCTTTTAGAAAAATCGTTTGCGTTCATATTTGGATACTTGGAACAGCGGTAAACGATTGGAGATGGTATACCTCTCAAGTTCAGATCTTTTGCAATTGCAATCGGCAGAACACCATTGGCAGCCTTTTCAAAAATTTCAACGACATTTGCAGACACTGCAGGATCTACGATCAAATGATTTTTATTTTGCGGATCGCGTTGATAACCATAGGGGGCAAAAGCACCGATAAACTCTCCTTCACGCATTTTCGTTTGAAATGCAGAGCGAATTTTTTTACTAATATCACGCGCATACATCTCGTTGATGATATTTTTAAACGGTGCAATATCGGTGTGCGGACTATCCGAATCATATCCATCGTTTATCGCAATGTAGCGAACCCTTTTGGAAGGAAAATAGATCTCTGTATATTGCCCCGTCAAAATGTAATCTCTCCCCAGGCGCGAAAGATCCTTGGTAATAACCATATTGATCTTTTTTTGTTCGATGTCCCTAATCATTCTTTGAAAATCGGGACGTTCAAAATTAGTTCCGGAATAGCCGTCATCTACATATTCATCGTATATTGCAATTTTGTTTTCCCTTGCATATTCTCTCAGCATCTTACGTTGTGTCACAATACTCGCACTTTCGCCCACGCCCTCGTCATCCTTAGAAAGGCGCAAATAAAGAGCAGCTTGATATGCACAATTTTTTTGAATTGTTAAACCGACTTGCTTCATAAAACCTCCTTTCAAAGTCGGTTGCCGTAGCGATAATACTATTATATACGGCAATCAAATTATTGTCAAGAATACCTCTTATGAAGCAAAATTGAGTAAATAATCAAGAAAGATCTCTTTCAAGTCTTTTTGATCGTTAAAATTAAGAGTCACTTCGTACCGCTCAAGCTTTTTGCTGTTATCTTTCATATCGCACCTCAAATGAATGAAATCACTTCAATATATGTTTCCTTGCTTGTACAATATGAAATTTATGTTTCTTCTATCAAATGGTTTGCTATTAACCCCATACTTTTTAAAACTGCACTTTCAACCAACCTCATTTCATCATCTGTAACATTTCCGATTCGCCTTTCCAACGTCGTCATTTTGATTTCTCCCTTCAACTTGTTGACCTCATAAAAAATTAGATCAGGGCGTGGTTTCCGACCGGTTAAAAAAAATGGGGGAAATTTTAAAATATTTCCTGGAGTAATATCAAAGTGATTGTGCCCATCTTGAAATGCAAGTCAAAAAAGCCCCCCTTGCTCTGTCAATAATAAAGGAGTTTTAGCAATTCACAAATCAACCCGTCTAATAGGCGAACAATACGAAAGTTCCCTTGTGGCACCCCACAATTGCCCTCTGTGACATAGCCTTGTGTAATGCTTTTCTCACTCAAATAGCGAAGTGATCATTTTCACACAAAAAAACCTAACAAATCAAAAATACTTGTTTTGATTTGTTAGGTTTTAAATATGCCACAAACTTTATTGATCAATATTTTGTAATTGCTCCAACACCTTGGGAAGATATTGCCGCTCGACGGCGAGCGTATCGCGCATTTTGTCCAGGAGCTGTTGCGCCACACAGGCGTCGCACGTTTGGTTGTATTCCTCGCCCAATGCAAGCACCTCCCAGCCAAGTGTGGCAACGTGGTCGGCGCTCTCACGGTGGATCGCGGAGATCAATCGTTTTTCGGCAAGATGGGTAACGATCTTCCCCATGAAATACTTATGCTCGGCAAAGCCGCGAAGATAGACGGCATTCAAGCACTCTCCCCTGCCTGCCGCCGCGTCAAAATCGGCAATCAAGGCTTCGATCGCTTCCACACCAAAATATTTGTTATCCGCGCGCACGCCACCCGAGCCCGTGCTGTTCAGATAATCCGAAAGCTCGCGGCACACCTTGGCAACGTCCAAGGTGGCGTCCGCGCCCTCGTGATAGCTCCAAAGATCAAAATTCACGCCCTTGTGACGGCTTTGCAGGATCGCCTGCTCGAAAACAACGTACGGGATCTCATAATCGTGATAGACGTCGTCAAGATCAAAGCCCTTGACGAAAAAGCAGCCCTTTTCATCGTCGTAGCCTGTGATCGCGAAGTCAAATTCGGCAGAACGGTCCTCACAAAGCGGCTCGACGACGTAACGCGGACATTGCCCAAAGGGATACGCTCCCTCGCCCAGACTTGCCTTGAGCACCGTCTCGATCCGCAAGCCGTGCGCCAACCAGACCTGTTTGAGAAAGCCTACCTTTTGATAATCCACCACACCGCGTGCCGTGCTCCAATGGTCGGCAACGCAGTTGTGAAAGCGCCGGTTCGACGGCTCTTTTCTGTAACAGCAATTGAGATATCTCTCGCACATCAGCGCGTCAAACCCCTCGCCCATGTTGCCCTTGAGAATGCAGTGCGCAAAGGTGACGTGCGGATAGCACACGGTCTCGGGCGCGGCAAACGGCAAATTCAGCTTTTGTTTCATACGCGCTCCCCTCCCTTGCAGGATTCCAAAGCTTTCAACACACCCGGCAGATAGCCCTGCTCCACCGCGCACATCTGATGCAAACTGTTGTTGATGGCAGAGATCAGGCTTGTACGTCCTGTCATGTTATATTTCAGCGCCAGCAGGTGCACTCTCTCCGCCTCGCGGTAAATTTCCTCCGCGCGCGCCAATGCCGCTCGGTCACACAAATAGCCATGCTCCAAAAGATATTCCATTCGCATCTTCATGAAAAATTTGTGCTCCATGATGCCGCGCGTCTGACGAATGTCCAGCGGCTTGCCATCATTGCCGAGCGAGGTGAAAAACGCGGTCAGCCTTTCGTAAACCGAAAGCCCCCAATCAAAATCTCCGCCAAGCGTGGGCGCGGACGAAAGATATCTCGAAAGCTCACGGGTCACGCGCGGCAGATTCAATTCAAATTTTGCGTCGGGATTGAGGAGATACAATTCGGAAACGATCTTGGGCGATTGCAGGGTTTCCAAGGCGCGTCGCATATCCTCGTAGGCAATGCGGTAGCGCTGAAAGCGGTAATCCTCCAGATATCCCACCGACACAAACGCTTGCTCGGCGTCGTCATAACCGATCAGAAGATAATTGTGCAAATAATGTCTCTTTTGATAATGCACCTTTCCCGGGATAAACTCCTCGTTGTAAAAGCCGTAGAGATAATTCCCCAGGGAAATCGCGCGCTTGAATTCCTCAATGATGTCACCGAAGATCGCGCGGTAGGTTTTGGGAAACAGCTCCTGGCGTTGCACGAACAGGATCCCATCCTCAAAGCCACGCTCGTCCTGCACGATCGAAAAATGATAGAGATCCTTCCGATTGAGCGCCCAGTTGATATATTTTCCGCAGAGCCACGGGGTGATATCCTCCCGCGCATTCGCCTGGATGATGCCCATTGGAAACGCCGTGTGGTGAAACATCAGCGAATACGGCTGATCCTCAAACGGCAAAATGACCTTGGATTCCATGCGTTTCCTCCATTTTTATACCCGAAAGGGTATTGTTTTTAACATTCAGAAAAATTTTATACCTTTTCGGGTATATTTTTTAAAAAACTATTGACATTGTACCCGAAAGGGTGTAAAATAAATATATGAATACCATTGCACAATTTATCAAACAAAAAAGAAAAGAAGCAGGACTCACGCAAGAGGAGTTTGCGATCCGTTCAGGGCTCGGACTCCGTTTTGTGCGTGAGCTTGAACAGGGCAAGGAAACCGTACGCATGGATAAGGTCAATCAAGCGCTTGAAATGTTTGGCATGGAAGCCGTTCCCGGCAGAAAGGAGTCATGATGGAAACAACGTACCGTACTGCATACGTCTACGTTCGGGATGCTTTCGCAGGAACTCTCAAGGAGACCGACGCGGGCTACTCTTTTGTCTATGATGAAACGTATTTGACTCTGCCCTCCTCAACGCACGTCAGCTTGACGTTGCCCAAACGGAAAGAGGAATACACCTCAAAAACTCTTTTTGCATTTTTTGACGGACTGATTCCCGAGGGATGGCTTTTGAACGTAGTCACACACAACTGGAAGTTGGATCCCCGTGACCGCTTTGGCATTTTGCTGGTTGCCTGCCGCGATTGCATTGGCAACGTCAGCATTCGGGAGGTGATGGAATGAATTGTTTCTGTTGCGGAAAAGCATTTGACAGCGCTGCCTCCGCCCAAGACATTGCTCGGGGGTGGCACAGTGCGTGCATCAAAAAATTTTTTGGCACAAAAAAGCTCCCCAATATTGATCTGACCGATGCCGTTCTCGAACAGCTTGCCGTTGAAAGCACCAACAAAGGATACACCGTTCCCGGAGTGCAAAAAAAGTTATCTCTGCATTTGACACAAGGCGATGAACCAAGACTCACCTTGGTCAATTATCCCACAGGATATATTCTCAAGCCACAAACCGTCGAATACCGCGTGTTGCCGGAGGCGGAATTTCTCGTCATGCAAATGGCAAGGCTGACAAAAATCAAAACCGTTCCGTTTGCGCTTTTGCGAATCAAATCACAACAAAATCAATTTGCCTATATCACCAAACGAATCGACCGTGTCATGCACACCGGGCAGTGCGATCTGCTTGCAATGGAAGACTTTTGTCAGCTTGAAAACCGACTGACCGCCGACAAATACAAAGGTTCATATGAACGTTGCGCAAAGGTGATCGAAGCATATTCATCAAACAAGGGACTTGATATGGCAGAGCTCTTCCTTCGCATTGTGTTTTGCTATGCCATCGGCAACTCGGATATGCACCTCAAAAACTTTTCGCTGATTGAAACCGAATGTGGAAGCGGAATCTATCATCTCTCCGATGCCTACGACATGCTTCCCGTCAACGTCATTCTGCCGGCAGACAGCGAGGAGCTTGCGCTGACGCTAAACGGAAAAAAACGGAATATCCGACGGAACGATTTTCTGATTTTTGCAGAAACCGCGGGCATTTCCCGCAAATCTGCCGAAAAAATGATTGAAAAAATTGTTTCCTTGCAGAGCATCTACGTGGAGCTTTGTAAAACCTCATATCTTCCCGACGACATGAAAGAACGTCTTGAAGAATTGATCTGCAAACGGATCTCCATGCTTCGCTAAATCACGCCTTCCCCACAGCAAATGCATACCCATCTAGCAAAAGACCTGCAAACCGCCATTCAAGCGATTTGCAGGTCTTTTTTAGCGGTTTAAGCCCATCAAACAATAGCCGTGAGACATTGCCGCGACCTTGATATGCTTAGCAAGCGCATCTGCCGTCAGCGTAACAAGTGTAGGCTTTTTCCATGCTTTTCTCATGTGTTTCGTCTCCTTTGCGAGGAATATTTTTTCAGTGCATCCATCGTGGCATCAATATGCCGTTCGTTGATGCTGTAATACACAGTCTTACCTTCGTTACGGGTTTTCAGCACCTTACTTTTTGTCAAAACCATCAGGTGATGGTAGGCAGTAGAACCAGAAAACTCGAATACCTTTTCCAGTTCCTTGCAAGTGATCTCCCCGCGCTCCAAAATCACATCCAAGATTTTCACACGGCTCGCCTCGGAAAGTGCTGCACCGATCTCCTCCAATTTCACACCTTCAGTTCTCTTGCTCAAATAACGGAGTGTGGTCGCGTAATCGGTTCCGAGACAACAGACCAAACCACATTGATTCGGAAAAAAGGAAATACAATTTTTACGAAGCAAACAATACGATAAGTAAAACGTTTCATTCTTCTCTTGGATAAAAGAAAAATCAAAGTGCGATCCAAACTGCTCGCTGAGCATATCAAAACTCAACTCGTTAAACGCCGACAACATTTTGGTATAGTTTTTTTCATAATATGCCGAAAGAAGCACATGCTTTTGCATCAATTCAAATTGTAACTTTTGAATATAGGGCACGGGATTGATGAAAAATTCGTAGAGTCTGAGCTTTTCGGTATCGGAATAATCGGACAACTTAATGACTTCAAACAACTCCCCTGCCGACATTGCGCATTTCTCGATCTTCTCTGCTTGCAGATCGGGGAAATAAAAACCGATCATGCGGCGAATGACTGTGGGATAATCCGAAAGCTCCTTTTGCACGAGACCCATGCTATAATCGGTGGCAAAGCGATTTTGATACTCGCTGAAATAATGCATTAAGAAAAAGCATCTTTCGGACTCAAGCGCATGAAAAAAGACATAAAGCTCGTCGGAAATGTCACCAAATTCCTTTGTAATTTTCAAAAAATACTCGGAATCAGATTTTAAATAGAGTGCAAATTCTTCCCGGCATACTTCTGGATTAAACCGCCAAAGGAAGAGAAAGGAAAGGTCGTATATATACCCCGGTTCCTTTAATAACTTGATATTCGGCATTTCTTGTTTCCTCGCTTTATAATATAGTTATTTATATTATAGCATTTCCTGCGAAAAAAATCAAGATTTTTCGAAAGGTTCTTCCATCTTTTCTCCGCGCGCCATCGTTTTTTGTTTCATTATATCACAATCTTTGGATTTTGTCAACATTTTCTCGCAATCTTTTTTATTTTTATGTTGTTTCCGATATTTTATCAAGAAAAGATTGAAAAAGCGACAAAAGCGTGGTATAATAAGCGTACAAAATCTTGCCAAGCAAGCCAATTGTGCCAATCCTAAGATGCAAGTGTCGGGGTTCCGCTTCACCGCTCACGCCGTGTCATCCTGAGCGGAGACTGCCCGAGATCTCGCTTCGCCTTGCGGCTCGCGCTTTCGTGCAAGCACGAAAGTTCGACAAGCTCAAGATGACAATTTCGGCTTTGCCGAAACGGGCAGTCGTAGTCGAAATTCGACCATGGGGAGGATCGAATGGCGCATAGCGACATTCGGGATCTCGGCGAAAAAATTCAGCTAATTTGCTTGCGCTCGGATCTCGCAGGGAATCCGAACCGCTCATTGTTGCTTTATAACAAAATATATCAAATAAAACCGTAATCGAAGGACGCTTCATTATGAAAACTTTCTTTCTCTCACCGCCCTTTCAGGATGCCTGCCGCATTCTTCTGCAGGACGGGCAAAGCATCCGGCCCTTTCAACTGAAATACGGAGCTTATTTCTCGGCAAAGCCGCCCCACGACGACAAGCCGATGCAAACCATAGATCTTTCCGCCTCCCCCACCCCACTTTCCGAGCTTGACCGCCGCTTGTTTGAGCATCCTACCTATGCCGACAGCATTTTGGCTCTGCACGGCGCGGCGGTGGAATGGAACGGAAAAGCCCATCTCTTTCTTGCCGCCACCACCAGCGGAAAAACCACGTTGACAAGCTATCTCACCTCGAACGGATTTGGGTATCTGACCGATGATTGCATCCTTCTCGGACGCGAGGATTTTTGGGTTCATCCCTACACCACGCCGATCCAGCTCCGCGACGGCGGCTTGGAGGTTCTGCGCGCTTACGCTGCCGAGCCCGAAGGCTTGGAGCTGTTGGAGGAAGAAAACGCCTTGCGCCGCTTTGTCTACACTCCCCAAAATTGCGCAGAAGAACCGCTCCCGCTTGCAAGCATCTTTTTCATCGAACGCACCGAGCATGAAAACGCCGTGATCGATATGTCCGTCAACGAGCGCATGACCGCGCTGATGAGGTCTCCCATCACCAATTACCGCGTGGACGGCGACTATCTGCGTCTGCTCTCGCGGCTGGCACGCGTGGATTGCCAGATTCTGCGCTACTGCGACATGAATTTTGTAAAGGAGCTGATCCAACGTGAATCCTGATCTTTGGCAGAAGATCCTCTTTGCCAACCTGCGCGCCGGACGGCAAATGACGATCGAGGTGACGGGTGTGAGCATGGAGCCCACCATGCGCGCGGGCGACCGCATCACCCTTTGTCGCGCAGAGAAATATGCGCTCGGCGACGTTCTGGTGTTTTGCTACAAAGGCGAGCTTTTGGTGCACCGATTATTAAAGGAAGAAAACGGCAGATATTTCTGCAAGGGCGACAATGCCTTCCGTCTGGAGGATTTGACCGAGGAGCAGATCGCGGGCAGAGTCACTCTTTGCAACGGTCGTCCGCTCGCCCCCTTTTCCCCCGAGGAGCTCGCGTTGTCGTATCTCGTCAACCGCGCCTTTCGCAAGTGCGGCTATGACGTCGAAAAAACAAAGCAAAGCGGAATTTACCGCTTCTATCATCAAACCATACAGAAAGCTGAGGACAATACGATGAAATACAAGAAAAACGAAAGCATGGACTACATCCCCTCCGATGAAACCTCCCTGGCGGTCTTTGACCCCGAAAGCGGAGATACCCACTTTTTTGACGAGACCGGCATCGACAT
Source organism: Eubacteriales bacterium (assembly GCA_045534435.1). Lineage (GTDB taxonomy): Bacteria > Bacillota > Clostridia > Oscillospirales > CAG-272 > UMGS1865. The sequence continues at coordinate 4,471 of JAZSJS010000075.1, read as the reverse complement.
TCTGAACTGTCTGGACGATCCCTGCGATCTCCCCACGCTGCTGGACCGTCTTTGCGAGATCTACGACGCCACCCCCGACGATATCCGTGAGGACGTGCAAGCCTTCCTCGTGCAATGCGTTTCCAAAAAGGTCGTGGAAGTGATATGAAGATCAAAACCGTTTACATCGAAATCACCAACCGTTGCAATCTCAATTGCCGCACCTGCTACAACCGCTCGGGGCTGAACCGAGAGACCCGGGAGATCTCGGTGGCAGAGATCGAACAGATCATGCAAACGCTCTCGCGCTACGGCGCGAACCGCTTTCTCTTTTCGGGCGGTGAGCCGTCGCTCCACTCGCATTTCCACGAGCTTTTGGAGATGACCGAACGCTATGGGCAGTATTCCTTCGGCTTTGTGACCAACGGAACCAATCTTGACAGGACGTGGATCGACTATCTCAACACGCACGACAACGTCACTCTGCAGATCAGCCTGGACGGTGCGAACGAGGCGCAAAACCGTCTGACCCGTGGCGACGGCAACTTTGCAAAAGCCATCGCTTTCGCAAAGGAAATTCAAAACCCAAGCCTCAAGCCCCTACTCAAGATGGTCATTTCTCAACAAAACATGGACGGTGTTGCCGATTTTTACACCCTGGCGCTCTCACTCGGCTTTACGCCCGAGTTCGCGTTCATCTACAAATCCGGCAACGGCTCCGACGAATGGGAAAGCAAGAAGCTTTCGGCACAAGAGAAGATCAAGGTGCTCAAGCTGATCGACTCCCTCAACCGTGAGCATCACATCGACGCCTTCCTCCCCAAATGTACCGTGAAGTGTCCCTTCGTCACCCACACCGATGCGCTGTCGGTATGTATCAAGACCGACGGCTCGATGCAGCCCTGCCAATCGCTTTATTCCTCGGAATTTACGCTCGGAAATCTCTTCGCCTTTGAAGAGGATGCCGTCTTGCAACGCGTGGAAGCGCTTTTCGCGCTTGCCGAAGAGCGTGCCAAAACCGATTTCGGGTGTGGAAAATGCCTGCTTGGAAGTGTGTGCGGAAGAGGATGCATGGCAGAAGCGTTCATGCTCTCGCAGGATCCGCTCGGCAACGACCAGGCCTGCACCTACCGAAAGCTCCAATTTCTTGATTTTGAGATAAAAAAGCAGCAGGAAGTACGTCAAAAGCAACCGGCAAACTTCCCACTGTGAAAATCTTAATGTTCTTTTTCAAACAGAGCATCCTCTACCACGCTCTGCAAATGTACGGGATCGACCTGATACGCATTGCACAGAGCAACGAGACTCTCCACAAATTTCCGATCGGTGCTGATATCCCTCACACAGGGCACAGCATGACCCTTCAAGCCGATCCCATAGCTTTCCATCGGCTCGGTGGAACGCTCCTCATTAAAGATCTGACTCAAGATCAAATAATATTGGTAAAGCAACAATACCACTCCTTTCGCAAACACTTCTCTTTCCAAAAGCAATTTTGGTGTCATCTCGTCTGTACGAATCAATAATTCAAACGGATGAACGTGCAAGCCTCTCGCAAGCAGGTTGATCTTGTCAACACCAAAATTCCAGCGATAATTTTCTATGTTGCAAATATCCTTTTGCTCCAAGAAGCATTTTTCGGCAAGCTGGTGTTGTGAAAGCTTTCGTTTTTTGCGCAAAGTCTTGATGTTGGTTCCGATTACCTTTCGCATTTCCTTTTCACCTCCTTTGACAATATTATAAATTATTTTTTCCATTTGCTCAATGTCATATATTGTATATTTTTGAAAAACATTAAAAATATCAGTCGTTTTTTCAATATTTTTAACATTCATAAAATTAAGAAACGGAAATTTTGAAGATGAAAAAGCAAATTATCCTTCGGTGTCTCGCCGAAGCACTGCAAAAAGATCCGGAAGAATTGCAAAAAGCAGATGTCAATGCGCCTCTTTTGGAGAGCGGCATGACCTCCATCCGCTTCATTTCTTTCATTGTCAAAATCGAAGAGGAGCTTCAGATCGAGGTGCTTGACAGCGATTTGATTTTTGAAAATTTTGCAACCCTCAACAAGCTCTTTCAAACGCTTGCGAAATATCTTCCCGAAAACCGATCCCCCGCACCAATGAAAAAGGTGTTGGTGCTTGACGCCGACAACGTGCTTTGGAAGGGCGTTTGCGGAGAAGAAGCAATTGTCATCGATGCAGAAGCGACCTCCTTTCAGCAATTTTTGATCTCGCTCTGTGCGCGCGGTGTGCTGCTGTGTCTCTGCAGCAAAAATCGCCCCGAATTGGTGGAAGCATCCTTCACACACCCGGACATGATCCTCAAAAAAGAGCATTTTGCCGCCTTCGTCGCCAACCGCCGGGACAAGGCAAGCAATCTTTTGCAGATTGCCGACGAGCTGAATCTTTCCGCCGACAGCTTTGTGTTTGCGGATGACAGCGACTATGAGCTTGGCTTTGTCGAATGCAATCTGCCAGAGGTGGCAACCGTGAAGGTTTCGCTTTCCGATCCCGCCCTTTGCGACACGATCGAGGCATATTTTGAGGGAATCCAGGCAACGTCGGATCTCAACCGCACACAACTCTACCGTGAGCAAAAGGAGCGGGAAAAAGAAAAGCACCGTTTTGCAACGGTGCAAGAATACAACGCCTCCTTGGAAACGCAGATCGATTGCAGACGGGCAACCGCCGCCGACTCTGCGCGCCTGTGCGAGCTGTCGCAGAGAACGCATCAGTTCAATCTCTCCGACAGACAGTATTCCGAGGGGGAGCTCTTGGCATTGATCGAAGATCCGCAGGCAAACCTGCTTTGCCTTTCGGTGCGCGACAAATACGGCGACATGGGCATTGTGGCCATGGCGGTGCTGAAGGGGCATATCATCGAATCCTTCATGCTCTCCTGCCGTGTCTTCGACCGTGATCTGGAGCTTGTCCTTTTGGACGCGCTGAAGGCGCTTTCCCCCGCCCCGCTTTGCGGCGTTTACCGCAAAACCGACAAAAACCAAGAGTTTGCCGATTTTTATTCTGATCATGGAGTAACCGCCGTATGACCAACCAAGAGATCCTGGCTTACATCCGCGCTCTATCAAGGGGCGATGTTCTCGATCCCCCCGCCGAGATCGGAGAGATCTTGCTCCGACACCGGTGCGATCATTTGCTCAAAAAATTAAAAAAGCACCCCTCTCAACAAGAGATGCAATTGGCGTGTGTTGTGCAATCGGTGAGCGTGAAAGAGCGATACCGTGCGTGTCTTCCTCTTTTTCCACAGACTGAAATCCCCTATGCGGTCATCAAAGGCGCCGCGCTCTCGCAAAGGCTTTACAACGATCCGCTCGTCCGCACGTCGGGAGACATTGATATTCTGATCCACCGCCGCGACGCCGACCGACTCAAGCAGCTTTTGACCGAAAACGGATTTGTGCAGGGGCGCGTGACAGACGACGGCATCCAACCCTTCAGCCGCCGTGAGATCCTCTTTCAAACCGCCATGAGCCATCAGACCGCCCCCTATATCAAAGCGACGGGAAACAAGCTTTGTCCGTTTGTCAATCTGGACGTGAACATGGATCTTCTGTGGGGAGAGTGCGACGAAAATGCAGACATGGAGCTTGTGCTTTCACACACCGAAGAAACCTCGCTCTTTGGCATTCCCTTTCAAAGGCTGACGCGTGAGATGGAATTCATTTCGCTTTGCTTGCATCATTATAAGGATATGAATTCCCTCTATCTGCTCTCCTCGGGCAGTCTGCGGTTGGGACTGTTTTGCGAGATCTGCGATTATTTGCAAAACGTCCGCCCCAACGTTGAGCGACTGTGTTCCCTTTGCAAGCAGCTCCGCGTTGGGAAATACGTATACGCTTGCATCGCTCAAACGCAAGAAATATTTGACGATCCGACTCCGACGCTTTACCTTAACGCGCTTGCATCACAGCGCGACGACCGGCTGCTCGATTGCTTCGGCTTGAACGACAAGGAACGCAAATCTTGGGATCTGTCCTTGGTTGACCGTTTGTTCCACCCCAATCTTCCCGAATATCTGCAAGCGCGGCTGACCGATGAGGAAAAAGAAAAGGTCCGCATCAACCGGGAATGGATGTAAAAATACAAAATGCGGAGAAGTTCTCTTTTTCAGAGCTCTTCTCCGCATTTCTTATGTGGTTTGATATTTTTGCGCTTGAATGCGATACATTTCCGCGTATTTCCCGTTTTGACGCATCAATTCCTCGTGAGAGCCGCATTCTGCGTTTTCCCTTTGATCAAACATATAAATCCGATCTGCCATTCGCGTGGTGGAAAGTCTGTGGGATATGAAGATCACTGTTCTTCCCGCGGCGTTTTTGAGTATGGATTGATTCAGTTCATACTCAGCAATGGGGTCAAGCGCCGAGGACGGCTCGTCCATGATGATAAGCTCAAAGGGCCTTGCAAACACTCTTGCAATGGCGATCTTCTGCGACTCACCCCCAAGTCGGAGGCCAAGCGGTCTTAGG
>JAZSJS010000064.1:0-12068 GCA_045534435.1 Eubacteriales bacterium | reverse complement strand
GAAATGCCAGAGTCAAAGTCTGGTGCCTTACCGCTTGGCTATACCCCAATATTCAATTGCTTGAAATTTAACATTCCAATTATACCACACCACCCCCTCTTTGTCAAGAGTTTTCTGCATTTCCATGCCAAAAAATTCATTTTCAAAAAGGATTTTTTCAAAATCGAAAAGTCGTCGCAAATTGCCTTCAAATCGCTCTTGCCTTTTGACAAAAAATATGGTATACTGTTTTCAGAGGACTTGACGGTGGCTTTTTTGCGCCGTTTTGGAAAGGATGTGACAAGCTCAAGATGAAATTGATACACTGTGCCGACCTTCACCTGGATTCCCCCATGGAGGCGAATCTCTCGACCGAAAAGGCACGCGAGCGCAAGGGAGAGATCCTCTCCACCTTCGCAAAAACGGTACGGCTTGCCGCCGACGGAGGAGTGGATGCGATCCTGATCGCGGGCGATCTCTTTGACAGCGATCATATTACCAAAAAGACCGAAAAATACGTGCTTGATCTGATCGCGGCACACCCCGGACTTTGCTTTTTCTATCTGTCGGGCAACCACGATCGCGGCAACGCACTTCGCACCGCGACGGACAAGCCCGCCAATCTCTATACCTTCGACGACGGCTGGCAGTCCTATACCTTCGGAGACGTGGTGATCACGGGAAGCGAGCGTCCCGACGTGGAGACGCTGTCTCTCGATGCCAACGCGCTCAACATCGTTCTGATGCACGGACAGGAGCGCGCGGGTGCGGGAAGAAGCGTGGCGGGAGAGGACGTGATCCGCTTCGGAAAGCTCAAAAACAAAGGAATCGACTATCTTGCCCTCGGGCATTTGCATGAATACCGCACCGCCAGAATTGACAACCGTTGCACCGCCTGTTACAGCGGATGCCTGGAGGGGCGCGGCTTTGACGAGTGCGGACAAAAGGGCTACGTATTGCTTGAAATCGAGGCGGGACGCATTTCGCATCGCTTTGTGCCGATCGCGCGCCGTACGCTTCACACGGTATCTTGCGACGTTTCGGATTTTGCTTCTCAGTGGGAGCTAGAGGAGCGCGTTTTGCGTGCGGTCGAGGGGATCGCGGGCGGAGATCTTGTCAAGGTCGAGCTTTGCGGCTCCTGCGCTGCCGAGGTACAAAAGGATTTGGCACACCTGACGGCGATCCTTGGCGAGCGGTTTTATTTCGCCAAGGTCGTGGATAAGAGCCGACTTCTGATCTGTCCCGAGGACTATGCACACGACGTCTCACTCAAGGGAGAGTTCATTCGTCTCGTGATGGCATCCAAATTGAAGGATGAGGAGAAGGAGCGTGTGATCGCCTGCGGATTGCGCGCGCTGACCGGTGAGGAGGTGGGACTGTGAGACTGTTACGCTTACACGTGGACAATTTCGGTGCGCTCCGGAATTTCGACCTCTCTTTGGAAGCCGGAATGAACGTGTTATATCAGAAAAACGGCTGGGGAAAAAGCACACTCGCGGTGTTTATCAAGGCGATGCTTTACGGTCTCCCCGCCACCTCCAAGCGCTCTTTGGACGAGAACGAGCGCAAGAAATATACACCGTGGCAGGGAGGGAGCTACGGCGGTAGCCTGGAGATCGAAACCGAAAAGGGAAGATTCCGCATCGAGCGCAGCTTTGGCGTCAAGGAAAGCGGAGACAGCTTTTCGCTCTTTGATCTTTCGACCAATCTTCCCTCGACGCAGTATTCGTCCGCGCTTGGCGAGGAGCTGTTTGGGATCGATGCCGACGGCTTTGAGCGCAGCACTTATCTGTCTCAGAGACTGCTGACGGGAGGGAAGGACAACAACAGTATTTCCGCCAAGCTGAGCAATCTTCTGGACGACGTGGGCGACATCGGGAACTACGACACCGCCATCGAGGCATTGGATCGCCGTCGCCGTTATTACGTCATGACGGGCAATCGCGGCGCGATCGCCGAGCTGGAGGAGGAGATCCTTGCGCAGCAGGCAGAGCTTGAAAGATGCCGCCGCGTGGAGGAGGCGATGCACGCACAGGAGGCACAGCTGGCAGATTTTGACGCGCAGCTGGAGGCTTTGCGACGGGCGAGCGAGGAAAACCGTGAGCGGATCAAGCGCGCCGGCTTGGCGCGCGAGCGCGCCGCGCTTGTGGAGCGCAGACAGCAGATGATGGCAGAGCTGGCGACCTTGAAGGAAAGGAAGAAGGCTCTGAACCGATATTTTGACGGGGAACCGCCCACACAGGAGACCTTGGAGGCACAGAAGACGCTTTGGGCGCAGATCAATACCGCGCGGGCGCGATTGGATATGATCGCCGCCGAGCCCGACGAGGCGCTTTTGCGTCTGCGTGCGCAATTCCCGTCGGGTGTACCGCGGGAGGAGGATCTGGCGCGCGCCGAGCGCGATCAGGAAAGCCTGCGCGAGCTGCGTATCCGCTGCGAGACGTTGCGCGATGCGCGTGAGGATCACGGACAGACGCAACGCTTTTCTCGCGGTGTACCGCGACAGAGCGCGATCGACCGTGCGTTTGAGCGTCTCTCCGCTGCCGAGCGTCTGCAAAGAGAGCAGGATTCGCTTTCTGCTCGGGACGTCGGAACGCGCTCCGCGTTGCTTCCTCCGGCGGCACTCTTCCTGACCTTGGGAATTGCCTTGGCGGTGCTTGGCTTTTTGCCTGCGTTGGCAACGATGTCGCTTCCGTTGCTTGTTGGCGCAGGTGTGTGTATCATTGTCGGATTGGTCTTTGGGATCGGCTTTTTGAGCGGACGCGCCAAGCGCGCCCGTGAGATGCTTGCGATGCAGAACAGGCGCGCCGAACTGCGTGAGCAATCTGAGAGCGCTTTGCGCGAGGTGCGTGAATTTTTGACGGCGTATCAGATGCCGACCGAAAATCCCGCGCGCTCTCTGACCGAGCTGAGATTGCTTGCCGAGCGTTACCGCGAGGGCGAGGAGCAGCTTCGCCGGATATCCGAAGAATTGGAGGCGCTCGATCAGAAGCGCGAGAAGATCAGGGCGCGGCTTCATAGCTATCTTGCGTACTTTTTCGGTGGCTTTTCGCAAAAGGAGGATTATTCTGCCGAGCTGGAAAGGCTTCGCCGGGACAGCTTTGCGCTCTTGCAAGCCGAGGCCGTCGAGCGAAAGCGCGCGTCCGAGCGTGCGGCGGCAGAGAGCGGCTTGAGAGAATTGCAATTGCGGTTGCAGCCGTTTTTGAGAAAATACGATCCCGAAAAGCAGCTGCGCGCGGGAGAATGCCTGGAGCGCGTGGGCGAGCAGATGACGGAATATCAAAGACTCTCTCGCGAAATTTTGCGCAAGGATGACGAGCTGGCGCGATTTGTGGCGGAAAAGGGACTTGACCAAGTGAGTGATCCGGGTGACGTGACGGCGATCGACCGACTCGGCATCGAGGAGCGCGAGCTTCAGGCACGTGTTGCCGAGCTGGAGCGCCGCCGTGCGACGGCAAAAAGCGGGATCGAGCGCCTGCAAGCCGACGCAGACCGCATTCCCGAGATCGAGGGAATGCTCAGTCAGCGCAAGCTTCTGTTGGAGGAGGCACGTGCGAATGCCGAAACGATCAAGGCCACGGCGAGCTTTCTGGAGGAGGCAAAGAATGCACTTTCCACGCGATATTTGGGAGATATGCAGACAAGCTTCGGAGCATTTTTGTCCGATCTGATCGGTGGGGAGGCTCCCGAGGCGGTGATGAACGCCTCGTTTGAGGTTGCCCTGCGTCCCGAAGGCGGACAAACGCGAAGCATGGAGAGCTTCAGCCGCGGCTGGCGCGACGCCGTTGAGCTTTGCGTACGTCTTTCTCTGACCGACGCGCTTTACAAAGAGGGCGAGAAGCCGTTCCTTTTGCTCGATGATCCGCTGGTCAATCTGGACGACGAGAGGCTGGCAGCCGCGCGCGCGTTGCTTGACAGGCTTGCCGAGCGCTATCAGATCCTCTATCTCGTTTGCCATCGCGATCGGATCTGAACAATCATCACACCGCCCCCAAAAGCTTTGGGGGCGGTGTTCTATGTGCCGAGCATTGCCGGGGAAAGAAGGTTGATCCGATTCGTTTTTGTCGTGTTTTGAAAAAGTCGTTCAAAAAAACAAAAAATACTTGCAAAGTGTCGGAATCTGTGATATACTATAAGCAATAAAATATATCTTATCAAGAGTAACGTAGTGACAGGCACGATGATGTTACAGCAACCTGCGGCAGTAAGGTGCTAAATCCTGTTAGATGAGAGCCAAATGCTCCGTCTTGGCGGAGCTTTTTTGTTGCCGGAAAGATATGTTTTTGCATTTTTAAAGCATTTAGGAGAATTGAAACATGAACGAAAAGAAGTTATTCACGAGCGAATCGGTGACCGAGGGCCATCCCAACAAAATCTACAACAAGATCTCGGATGCCATTCTCGACGAGATGCTCAGACAGGACCCCGCCTCGCGCGTTGCCTGTGAGACCTTTTGCACCACGGGCATGGTGTGCGTGATGGGCGAGGTGACGACCAAGGCGCAGCTTGACGTGCAGGAGATCGTCCGCAAGACGGTCTGTGAGATCGGATATGACAAAGGGGAGTATGGCTTCGACGGCAATTCCTGTGCCGTTCTGACCTCGCTTCACGCGCAATCGCCCGACATTGCGATGGGTGTTGACAAATCCCTGGAGGCAAAGGCGGGAGACGACACCGACGGACTTGATACGGGTGCGGGAGACCAGGGACTCATGTTCGGTTATGCCTGCGACGAGACCCCCGAGCTGATGCCGTTGCCGATCTCGCTCTCTCACGCATTGGCAAAAAGACTGACCGAGGTACGCAAGAACGGTACGCTGTCCTATCTCCGTCCCGACGGAAAGACGCAGGTGACCGTGGAATATGATGCCAACGGCAGACCTGCGCGCGTGGATGCGATCGTCGTATCCTCTCAGCATGCTGCCGAGGTCGGCAGCGAGCAGATCCGTGCCGACATCATTCGCGAGGTCATCGAAAAGACCGTTCCCGCGAGCATGATGGACGCGGACACCAAGATCTACATCAACCCCACGGGACGCTTCGTCATCGGAGGCCCTGCGGGAGATACCGGACTGACGGGAAGAAAGATCATCGTCGATACCTACGGCGGATACGCGCGTCACGGCGGCGGAGCCTTCTCGGGCAAGGATCCGACGAAGGTTGACCGTTCGGCTTGCTATGCGGCTCGTTACGTGGCGAAGAACATCGTCAAGGCGGGTCTGGCAAGCAAGTGTGAGGTGCAGGTGGCATACGCGATCGGCGTGGCAAAGCCGGTGTCGGTGCTGATCGATACCTTTGGCACTGCCAAGGTAGACGAGGCAAGGATCGAGGAAGCTATTCTCGGCCTGATCGATCTCCGTCCTGCGGCGATCATTCAAAAATTTGATCTGCGCCGCCCGATCTACTGTCAGGTAGCGGCTTACGGTCACATGGGACGAGAGGACGTCGACGCTCCCTGGGAGAAGTGCGATCTCGCAGAGGATCTGAAGAAGCTGCTGGCATAAGCCCGAAAGAGCCTGCGTGTCACCAAACCGACGCTTGCGCATATTCTGCAAGTGGAGGGGAGGCGGTGGAATGCTCGGCTTGATCACAGAGATCGGCATGGCGATGCTTGCCGTATTCGGCTTTTGCTGTGCGCTGAAATTGCTTTTGGATCTTCTGTTTGCGTCGGATCGGATCTCGGTTGCGATCGAGATCAGGGAAGAGAAGGACGCGCAGACGATGGATCTGTTGCTGCGGGAGGCACAGACGCTCTCCATCGGAAAGGGACGCCCCCGCCTGGTGGTGCTGATCTCCGCCGCCCTGATGGACGGAACGGTTGGATGGGGAGACGCGCTGGACGAGGACTATGCGGCACTCATTGAGCGCTACGGCGCAGAGTGCTATCTGATCGATCCCTGAGCGCACGATACGAAAGAATTTTTTGAGCTTTGACAACGTGGGGAACTTTTTTGAGGGTTCCCCACAAAACAATTAGAGGAAAGGAGAGAACGCATGGAAGAGGAGCAGCTGAGGATCTCTGCCGACGAGCAGGGGCTTTTGCGCCTGACGGGCAGCATTGAGCACGTGATCTATTCCAACGAGGAAAACGGCTATGCCATCTGCGATATGGGAACCGACAGCGACGAGCTGATCACCATCACGGGCATCATGCCCTATATCGGTGAGGGTGACGTCGTGACGGTCTATGGCCGATGGGTACACAATCCCAAATACGGACGGCAGTTCAAGGTGGAGCAATCCGAAAAGCAGCTGCCTGCCGACAGAGCCTCGATCTTGCGTTATCTCTCTTCGGGCACCATCAAGGGAATCGGACCGAAAACGGCACAGCGCATCGTGGACGAGTTTGGAGACGAGACCTTTGACGTCATTGAAAATCATCCCGATTGGCTTTCTGCGATCAACGGGATCACCGCAAAGCGCGCACAGGCAATTGCCGAGGATTTCAAGAACAAGGCTGGCATCCGCTCCGCGATGCTCTTTTTCCGCGAGTTTTTCGGTGCCGCAATGACGGTACGGATCTACAAAAAATGGGGCGGAAACGCCGTGGAAACGGCGAAAAAGAACCCCTATCTGCTTTGTGATCACATTGAGGGGATCGGCTTTGAGCGCGCTGACCGCATGGCGCTGCGTCTGGGGCTGGAGCGAGATTCGGACGCTCGGCTTTGCAGCGGCATTCAATATATGCTGGGCGCGAATGCGGGACAGAACGGACACGTTTGTCTGCCGAGGGAGAAGCTGGTTGCGGGCGCGGCCAAGCTTTTGGAGACGTCGGAGGAGCGGATCGAGAATGCCGTGTCGCTTCTGTTGCAGGAGAAAAAGCTTCGGACGGTCACCTTTGACGGGATCTCCTATCTGTATGACGCGAAGCTTTACGAGCATGAAAAATACATCGCGCGCAAGCTGCGCTTGTTGGACAAGGTATGCCCGGCGATGGAGACCTCCAATATCGGCTCGTTCATTCAAAAGGAGGAGCGCGAGAGCGGGATCCAATATGCAAGCCTTCAGCGTCAGGCGATCTTTGACGCGCTGGAAAACGGTGTCATGCTTCTGACGGGCGGTCCCGGAACGGGAAAGACCACGGTGGTTCGCGCGCTGCTTCATATTTTTGACAGCATGGGGCTCAGGATCGCACTCTGTGCACCGACGGGACGCGCGGCAAAACGCCTTTCCGAATCGACCTCGTGCGAGGCAAAAACCATCCACCGCTTGTTGGAATACGGCGGCGAGGAGGGGGGCACGGTCACCTTCCACCGCGATGAAAAGAATCTGTTGGATGAGAACGTCATCATTGTGGACGAGGCATCGATGGTGGACAACCATTTGATGAGCGCGCTTTTGCACGCCGTCAAGCCGGGCGCGCGCATCGTCATCATCGGAGACGCGGACCAGCTGCCGTCGGTGGGAGCCGGAAACGTCTTGAGAGATCTGTTGGACAGCGGTGTTTTTGCGACCGTACGCCTCAACGAGATCTTCCGACAGGCGCAAAAAAGCCTGATCGTCACCAACGCGCACGCCATCAACCGAGGTGAGATGCCGCGGCTTGACGTCAAAAACAACGACTTTTTCTTCCTGCCGCGTGTGAGCGATGCCGAAATCGCCGCAACCGTGGCGCAGCTTTATCAGACGCGCTTGCCGCGCACCTACGGAGAGCTTGCCGTTAGCGGCACGCAGGTGATCTGCCCCTCACGCAAGGGCGAGACGGGAACCGAGCATCTCAATATCGTGCTGCAGGCGGCGCTGAATCCGCCCGCTCCGAACAAACGGGAGCATCGCTATCGCGATCAGATCTTCCGCGAGGGAGACCGTGTGATGCAGATCCGAAACAATTACGAATTGGAGTGGGAGCGCGCCGACGGCTCTCTCGGGACGGGAATCTTCAACGGAGACATCGGGATCATCACGCGCATCAACCCTGCCGCCGAAAATCTCGAGATCGATTTTGACGACCGACACGTGGTGTATGAATTTCAGATGCTTGAGGAATTGGAGATGGCATATGCCGTCACGGTTCACAAGAGTCAGGGAAGCGAATATCCCATCGTCATCATTCCCATGGGAAGCGCGGCACCGATGCTGCTCTCGCGCAACCTGTTTTATACCGCCGTCACGCGCGCGCAGGTGATGGTGATCCTGGTCGGGCGTGAGGAGATCGTGCGCACCATGGTGGAAAATAACCGACAGTCCATGAGATATACGGGACTGCTGCATTGGCTGGGAGCGGGAGAGCTATGAAGCGGCTCGGAGCACTTTGCAAGAGTCTGCTTTTTCCGCCGAAATGCGCGGCGTGCGGCAGCTTGTTGGATTGGCAGGACTCTCTTTCCTTCGAGGCGCTGTGTGAGGAATGTCGGAAGCGTTGGGAGAGCGAGAAGGCGGACACCTGTGACGTTTGCGCCAAGCGTGTCTGCGAATGCGGCTGTATGACCGCCGCGATGGAGCGGGCAAAATGTGACGGCTTTCGAAAGCTGGTCTTTTACCGCCACGGAACGCGCGCACACGTGCAAAACCGATTGATCTTTCACGTCAAAACGAATAACGACCGTCGGACGCCCCTCTTTTTTGCGTCTGAGCTGTTACCCATGTTGCAGGCATTGACAGAGGAGCAAACACGCGTGGTCCTGACCTACGCACCGCGCTCGCGGGCTGCAAGGCTGGAATACGGAACAGACCAGGCTTGCGCGTTGGCAAAAGCGCTTTCGACGCTGAGCGGTCTGCCGTGCGAGCGGCTGATCCGTCGCAGCTTCGGCAAAAAGAGCGCGCAAAAAGAACTTTCGACCAAAGCGCGCCTGCAAAACGCGAGGGACACCTATCGGCTTTCCCGAAATGCCGATGTGAGAGGAAAAACGGTGGTTTTGGTGGATGATATCGTGACGACGGGCGCGACCGCCGCGGCGTGTGTGCGTCTTTTGCGTCGTTCGGGTGCGGAGAGGGTGTTTTGCCTGACGGTTGCATCCAATGATACGAACAAACAATGAAAAAATCCCACATGGAAAAGAATTTTGCTTCCGTGTGGGACTTTTTTTCAAAAAAGATTGATTTTTTTGCTCGAATCATGTATAATGAAAAGAGGAAAGAAGCTTTGACGGAAAGGAGGACGCCATGCCCGAAAAGCAAGCAAAAAAACGACCGCAGACGAATCCGAAAAAGAAGCCGAAAAAGAAGAGCCTTTCACAACGGCTTTTTGCTCGCTTGCGCGGTTTTCAGTTCAGTCGGAATATCGGCATTGACCTCGGTACGGCAACCGTTTTGGTTTATGTGCAGGGGAAGGGGATCGTTCTCGAGGAGCCGTCCGTGGTCGCGATCGACACCACCACCGACCGCATTCTGAAGGTGGGAAGCGAGGCGCAGCAAATGCTGGGAAGAACGCCCGGCAACATCACGGCGGTGCGTCCGTTGCGCGACGGCGTGATCAGTCAGTATGAGGTCACGCTCAAAATGATTCAATATTTCATCAAGCGTGCTTGCGGAAATATGTTTTTTCCTCCGCGCGTGATGATCTGCATCCCTTCGGGAATCACCGAGGTCGAGGAGCGCGCCGTGATCGATGCCGCACATGAGGCGGGCGCGCAAAAGACCTATCTGATCGAGGAGCCGACTGCCGCCGCGATCGGTGCCGGCTTGGATATTTATGCCCCGAACGGCAACATGGTGGTCGATATCGGCGGTGGAACCACCGACGTTGCGGTGCTCTCCTTGGGCGGCGTGGTGGTTTCGGAATCGATCAAGATCGCGGGAGACAAGTTCGACGAGGCGATCATGAAATACGTACGCCGCAAATATAAGGTGCTGATCGGCGAAAGAACCGCGGAGGCACTCAAGAAGCGCATTGGCGCGGTCTACGATCACGACGATCCGAAAAGCGTGGAGATCAAGGGGCGCTGTATGACGACGGGACTTCCCAAACTCATCACCATCAGCTCCAAGGAAATGATCGAGGCGCTTGCCGAGCCGACGACGGCGATCCTGAGCGCGATCTGCTCGGTCATTGAGCGCACCCCACCCGAGCTGTTGGGCGACATTTTGAAGAACGGAATCGTGATGACGGGAGGCGGAAGCCTTTTGTATGGCTTTGATCAGCTGGTCACCCGTGTGACGGGCGTCAAAACGCGCGTGGCGGACGATGCCGTTTCCTGCGTTGCCATCGGCACGGGAAAATCGCTCGACAATCTGGACATGCTCCGTGAGGGCGCGATCAATCTGTCGAGAGAACGCAAGGTCAGACTCTGAGCTTGCTCGTTTGAGAATGAAGAGGTTTTTGGAAATGGAATATATCATTCACGGGCGTGAGCCTGCAGCCTTTTTCCGCTTTTTTGAGGAGATCAGCGCAATCCCGCGCCCGTCTTACCATGAGAGCGGCATCGCCGATTATCTGGTCGCGTTTGCCAAGGCACGCGGCTTGGAGTGCTCGCGCGATGAATTGAATAACGTATTGATCAAAATGCCCGCAAGCCGTGGGCAGGAGCACCGCGCTCCGATCCTGTTTCAGGGACACACCGACATGGTGTGCGAAAAGAATGCCGACGAGGAGCATGATTTTCTCAAGGATCCGCTGGAGCTTTGGGTGGACGGAGATCTTCTGCGTGCAAAAGGAACCACGCTGGGTGCCGATGACGGTGTCGCGGTTGCGTTGATGCTGACGCTGCTTGACGGCGAGATTGCCGAGCATCCTGCCATCGAATGCCTGTTCACGACCGCCGAGGAGGTGGGACTCAACGGCGCGCACGGATTTGATTACAGTCAGATCAAGGCGCGTCGCATGGTCAACGTCGACAGTGAGCTGCTCGGCAAGATCACCTGCGGATGCGCGGGCGGCGTGCGCTCGGATATGCATCTGCCGCTCGAGCTCGAGCCGTTCACCGGTACGGCGATGCGTGTCTCGATCGGCGGCTTGATGGGAGGACATTCGGGAGAGAATATTGACAGCGGCAGAGCCAACGCAAACAAACTGATGGGACGATTGCTCGCAGCCCTGCTTCCGACGTGTGATTTTCGTCTGATCACGGTCGAGGGCGGCTCCAAGGATAACGCCATTCCGCGCGAGTGCGTTGCGGTTCTGGCGGCTTCGGATTTCGAGCAGGCGGAAAGCATTCTTGCGGATGAGGCGGCTCTGATCGCCAAGGAGCTGGTTTCGTCTGATCGCGGCTTTTGCCTGACGGTGGAGGATGCGGAGGAAACGGCAGTCATGCTGTCGAGGGAATCGACGGCACGGGTGGTCTCCGTGCTTGCCGCCATTCCGAACGGCGTGTTTGAGATGCATCCCGAAATCAAGGGGCTGGTGGAATATTCACGCAATCTCGGCGTGGTGCACACCGAGGACGATGCTGTGGACTTCGTGTTCGCGTCGCGTTCGTCGATCGAATCGAGATTGGATGCCTCCACACGGGAATTGGACGCAGTTGCGGCGGTGATCGGCGCAAAGACGCGGCATTACAGCCGTTATCCGGGATGGAGCTACGCCGCAAAATCGGAGCTGCGTGATGCCTATCTCAAGGCTTACCGCGACGTCACGGGGGATGAGGCAAGCGTCAACGTGATCCATGCGGGGCTGGAATGCGGAATTATTTATTCGCACATTCCCGACATGGACATCATTTCGATCGCGCCGACGCTTCATGATCTGCACTCTCCCAACGAATCTCTGGATCTTGGAACGGTTGAGGTCTTTTGGAGGACGATCGTGAGACTGATCGAAATTTTATAAGAGAAAATCCGTCGGATGAGAGAAATGCATTCGACGGATTTTTTTGAAAGAAAAATAGAAAAATATAAAAAAAGGGGTTGACAAGAGCGGAAAGCTATGATATAATATCAAAGCAATCGAAAACAAGGGCAACAAAAACTTTTGAAAAAAGTGAAAAAAGTTTTGAAAAACCTCTTGACAACCTCTGACAATTGTGGTATAATAATCGAGTCGTCGGCAATCGCCGCGGCAGATGGAAGCATAGCTCAGTTGGGAGAGCATCTGCCTTACAAGCAGAGGGTCATAGGTTCGAGTCCTATTGTTTCCAGTGATGTCGGGAATACCCGATGTCTATGGCCTGGTAGTTCAGTTGGTTAGAACGCTATCCTGTCACGCTAGAGGTCACTGG
>JAZSJS010000116.1:0-4554 GCA_045534435.1 Eubacteriales bacterium | reverse complement strand
TTTTCCAATCTGTCGCTGATCCCGATCATTCAAGCACTCGGTTGCGGCATCGGCGAAGAATTTGACACCGCCAAGCTTCGTTACGGTAAGATCATTATCATGGCGGACGCCGACGTCGACGGTTCGCATATCCGGATCCTGCTCCTTACCTTCTTCTTCCGTCATATGCGTAAGCTGATCGAGGACGGACACATCTTCTTTGCACAGCCGCCGCTTTACAAGATCTACAAGAAGGGCTCGAAATACGGCTCGGAGCGATATGCCTACACCGAAGAGGAGAAAGAGGCGATCGTCGAGGAGATGGGCGGCGTGAATATCGAGGCCGACCGCTACAAGGGTCTTGGTGAGATGG
Organism: Eubacteriales bacterium; assembly: GCA_045534435.1. GTDB lineage: Bacteria > Bacillota > Clostridia > Oscillospirales > CAG-272 > UMGS1865. Next base: position 4,202 of record JAZSJS010000116.1, on the reverse strand, counting down.
ACCCCGAGCAGCTTTGGGAGACCACCATGGATCCGGCACACCGCACGATTCTGCGCGTGACGATTGAGGACGCGATGGCTTGCGACGAAATGTTCTCACTTCTGATGGGAGACAAGGTCGAGCCCAGACGTGTTTTCATCGAGCAGAACGCGAAATTTGCCGAAAATCTCGACGTTTGACCGATTGCCGCAGATCGCGGTGCGTTGAACTGTAAAACTCTGAAAAAGAAAATGATCGCGTTGCCGGCCTCCCTTCGGGAGAGAGGCGAACGCTACTTCGCATGGGAATATTATGAAATTATTCAAAAACAAATTTTTTATCATTTGTCTGTGCGTTGCGGTGGTGCTCTGCGCGGTGCCCTCCACCTTTGCCCTGATGGGCTTTGGCGGCTTGGCACGAAACATCGTCGGTACGCTGACGACACCTCTGCGTTGGTGCGGTACGGCGATCTCAAACGCGTTTGAGGGCTTTGGAAAGTACTTTGGCAGTGTGGATGCCCTGCGGGAGCAGAACGAGGCTCTGAAGGCGGAAAATCAAGCGCTTTCGGACCGTCTGGAGCAGGCGGAGCTTCTGGAGCAGGAAAACGAACGCCTGCGGGAGTATCTCGACTTCAAGGGCGAGCATCCCACCTTCGTGATGGAGGAGGGCATGGTGATCAGCTATTCCTCCGGCAGCTACATGACCAGCTTCACGCTCAACCGAGGAAGCCTGCACGGGATCGAGAAGAATATGCCCGTGGTGGTGAAGGAGGGCGTCGTTGGATACGTTTGTGACGTCGGATTGAATTGGTGCATGGTTTCGACCGTCATCGAAACGGCGAGCTCGGTCGGCGCGTATATCCCGCGCTCGGGCGCGACGGGGATCGTCAGCGGAGACGCGTCTCTGCGGCGAGACGGCGTTTGCAAGCTCTCCTATCTTGAGCAGAACGCCGACGTTCAGGTGGGAGACAAGGTGCTCTCCAGCGGCTCGGGAAGCGTTTATCCCGCCGATCTCGTGATCGGAGAGGTGATTGCCGTGGAGATCGAGGAATACAGCCGCACGCTGGTTGCAACCGTCAAGCCGAGCGTGGATTTCGGCAGATTGCAATATATGATGATCATCACGGGATATGAATCCTGATCGCAAAGGCGGTATCATATGTCAAAAATCATTTTAGGACACCGCGCGCAGACAAGGGCAAGATCGGTTCGATACACGCTTCTGGTCTCGCTGCTTCTGATCGTGATGGCGGTGCTTCAGGTGACGGTCTTTTCACGCTACCGATTGCTCGGAGCGGTTCCCGATCTGATGATCTGCACGGTGCTGTGTCTTTCCTTCTTTTGCGGAAGATACGTCGGAGCGGTGAGTGGGATCGGCGCGGGCTTTTTGATCGAGGCGATCGGCTCGCACGGCATCACGCTGCTTCCTCTGTGCTATTTTCTGATCGGCTACCTGATCGGACACTACGCAAAAGGCTCGGTGCGCCGTAGCTTTCTTGCCTATCTCCCCTATCTTGCCACCGTTTTGCTTTTGCGGATGGCGATCACCTATTTTTATGCGTGTATCAACTATAAGACCATACATCTTCTTCAAATTTTGTTGCAGTCGGTTCTGCCGGAGCTTCTGGTGACGGCGATCGCCGGCTGTGTGATCTATTTCCCCATGCTGCTCTTTTGCAGCCTGTTGGAAAAAAAGCTTTGAAAATTCTTCTCTATACAGAAAGGATCAAATATCGTGGCAAACGAAAAGGACAAGGAATTGCAGAGACAGCAGGAGATCGAGCTGTTTGAAAATCAGAAGATCGTTGACGTGGGCATGGAAAAGGAGGTCAAGAAGTCCTTCATTGAATATTCCATGTCGGTCATCATGGCGCGCGCGCTTCCCGACGTACGCGACGGCATGAAGCCCGGAGCACGCCGCATTTTGTATGCAATGTATGAGGACGGATTGGTGCATTCCAAGCCGTTCCGCAAGTCTGCGACCACGGTCGGTAACGTGCTGGGACGCTATCATCCGCACGGCGACGCGGCAGTTTACGGAACGATGGTGCGCATGGCGCAGCCCTTCTCGCTTCGCTATCCTTTGGTAGAGGGACACGGAAACTTCGGTTCGGTGGACGGAGACAGCGCGGCTGCTTACCGTTACACTGAGGCAAGACTCGACAAGATCGCCGACGAGATGATGCGCGATCTGGACAAGAACGTCGTGCCGATGATGCCCAACTTCGACAACCGTCTGCAGGAGCCGACGGTGCTTCCGTCGCGCTTCCCCAACCTGTTGGTGAACGGCTCGATGGGTATCGCGGTTGGTATGGCGACCAACATCCCCCCGCACAATCTGGGCGAGGTGATCGATGCCACGATCTATCGCATGGACAATCCCGAATGCACGGTGGACGATCTGATGGAATACATCAAGGGTCCCGATTTCCCGACCTACGCAACGATCTACGGTGTCAACGGCATCAGACAGGCCTACACCACGGGTAAGGGTCACATCATGGTGCGTGCGCGCGCGGTGATGGAGGACGAGCACAGACGGATCATTTTCACCGAGATCCCGTTCGGAGTCAACAAGAGCATGCTTTGCGAGTCGATTGCGCAGTGCGTCAAGGACAAGAAGATCGACGGCATCACCGAGCTGCGCGATGAGTCGGGCAGAGAGGGCATGCGCATCGTGGTCGAGTACCGCCGTGACGTCAATTCGCAGATCCTGCTCAATCAGCTTTATAAATATACCCAGCTGCAGGACACCTTCGCGATCAATATGCTGGCGCTCGTCAACAACGAGCCGAAGGTGCTGAATCTGCCGACGATCCTCGATCTGTATATCGCGCATCAGGAGCAGGTCATTCTGCGCCGCACGCAGCACGATCTCGACAAGGCAAAGGCAAAGGCTCATATTTATGAGGGCTACAAAATCGCGCTCGACAACATCGACGAGATCGTGCAGATCATGAAGACCTCTCCCTCGATCCCCGAATCCAAGGCAAGGCTGATGGAGCGCTTCGGACTTTCCGACGCGCAATCCCAGGCGATCGTTGAGATGACGCTGGGCAAGCTGACCGGCATGGAGAGAAGCAAGATCGAGGACGAGCTGGCGCGTCTGCACAAGCTGATCGCCGAGCTTGAGGCGATCCTCGCAGACATGGGCAAGGTCAGACAGATCATCAAGGACGAAATGAACGAGATCCGCAGAAAATATGCCGACGACCGCAGAACCGACATCGTTCCCGCCGAGCAGGAGATCATTCTCGAGGATCTGATCGAGCGTCACAGCTGCGTGATCACGCTGACAAACTCGGGCTATATCAAGCGTCAGCCCGCCGATAGCTATTTGGCACAGAACCGCGGCGGCAAGGGAATCATCGGTATGTCCACCAAGGAGGAGGACTATATCGAAAAGGTGATCGCGGTCAACAGCCATTCCTATCTGATGATGTTCACCAACACCGGAAAGGTGCAGATGAGAAAGGCATATATGATCCCCGAGGCGGGCAGAACCGCAAAGGGACAGAACATTGTCAACATTCTGGAAATGACCGAGGGCGAGAAGATCACCGCCTGCATCGCGGTGGAGGGCTTCTCGGACGATCAGTTCCTGACGATGGTCACCAAGCAGGGCGTTATCAAGCGTACGCTGCTGTCGGAATACGAATATCAGCGCAAGGGCGGAAAGATCGCGCTCAATCTCGACGAGGGAGACGAGCTGGTGTTTGTGGTTGCCACCCACGGCGAATGCGATCTGATGATCGCCACGGCACAGGGACAGGCGGTCCGCTTCTCCGAGGCAAACGTGCGTGCGATGGGACGTACGGCAAGAGGTGTGCGCGGAATCAAGCTGCGTGACGGCGACTACGTCGTTGGCGTTTGCGTGGTCGAAGAGGACAAGGATCTGCTTTGCGTCACCGAAAACGGCTTTGGCAAGCGCAGTCCGTTCGACGATTTCCGCCTGATGAAGCATCGCGGCGGATTTGGCGTCACCTGCTACAACCTGACCGAGAAGAGCGGTATTCTGACGGGTATCGCGGCGGTCGATGACAACGACGATATTATGATGATCACCGATTCGGGAACCATCATCCGCACTCCCGTCGCGGGCGTGCCCTGCCGTTCCAGAAGTGCCGGCGGCGTCATCGTGATGAGACTCGGTGAGGATCAGAAGCTCGTGAACTTCACCATCACCGCGCGTTCTGAAGAAACCGAGGACGACGCGATCGCGGA
>JAZSJS010000093.1:0-12818 GCA_045534435.1 Eubacteriales bacterium | reverse complement strand
GCAGCTCTGCTCGTGAAAGACGTGGAAGCGGTGCGCGATCAGATCAAATTTGGTCTTGTTGTAAACCAAGGGCGTGTAGTTGCGGTGTGCCACCCACTCGCCTCTCTTGAGCTTCTCTCCCGTGGGAGAATACACAAAGGCGTAAACGTCCGAAAGATGCTCGACAAATTCCGCCTTCATGTCCGCAGTGATCTCCTGCATACCGATGAAATCGGGCTTGAAATAAAGATACTGTGCCGCCAGAATTTCTGCGCGCGTCTTGTAATAATCCTCTCCGAAATCCAAGGATTTTTGCGCGTTGGAAAACAGAACGTTGGAGGTCATCACGCGGAGATAAGACTCGTCCGCCTTCTCAACTTGGTCGTGTCCGACCTTCCGGAAATGCTCGAAGATCGCTTCTCTTTTTTGCAGCTTGTCACCCTTGGGATCCAGCTTTTTCAAAACCTCTTCCACTGTCATGATCGTGTTCCTTTCTATCGGTTTTGTTTCTTAAATATTTTTCTGCTTCAGTTTCAGATCCAAAAATCTCGAGCTGTGGTCGCTCGCCCAGGTGAGCAGATCGTCGTAGAGCACGCGATGCACCTTGACGTCCACAAGATCGGTGGTGACCGAGATGTGGTCGATGGCTGTCCGCGACAGAAGCGGCTCGTCGCCCAGGATCGAATGACACCACATGGCGGTTCCGTCCGGCTCGATGTCCTCGGCAACCAGCATCCCGCTCTGCATGTTCAAGCCGTTCAGCATCACGTCAAAATGCGGATGCGTGTGCCAGCAGTTGTAGTCGCCTGTCACGAAGATCGGCACGCGCGGATAGTGGCGGCGCAGATGCACCAGCTCGTTGTGTACGTCAATAAAGCCGGGCAGCTGCTTTTCGTTGACCTCGTAAAAATAATGCAGATTCATGTGGATCACGCGCCGTGCGGGATCCTTTTTGTCGGCGTACATCGCCCAATGATAGGAGAAGCAGCTTTGCTCCACGAACACGTGATAGCGGCTCTCCACCACATCATACAGGTGCTTGTTGTAGACAAGGGGCGTATAGTGTCGGTGCGCCATCCATTCGCCTCGCTTGCATTTTTCCCCCGTGGGCGTATCGACGAAGGCATAGACATCCGAGAGATGCTCGACAAATTCCGCCTTCATGTCGGCGGTGATCTCCTGCATGCCGATGAAATCGGGCTTGAAATAAAGATACTGTGCCGCCAGGATTTCCGCGCGCGTCTTGTAATAATCCTCGCCGAAATCCAACGACTTTTGCGCATTGGAAAACAGGACGTTGGAGGTCATCACGCGGATATAGGAGTCATCCGCTTTTTCAACCTGATCGTGTCCGGCATTCCGAAAATGCTCGAAGATCGCTTCTCTTTTTTGCAGCTTGTCTCCCCGAGGATCAAGTTTTGCCAAAACCTCTTCTATTTTCATAACGGTGCTTCCTTTCTTTGATTCAAACCGATTTTTCTTTGATTTCAATATCCAGAAATCTTGCACAGTGGTCGCTCGACTTGCAAAGCAGCCCGTCGTGGAGCACGCGGTGCATTTTCACGTTGCAAAGATCGGTGGTGACGCAAATATGATCGATGGCGGTGCCGCCCTTTTGCAGCTCGATCCTGTCGGGATCGTGACACCAATATTCGTTTGCGTTCGGTTCTGCATCCTCGGCAAGCAAAACACCCGTTTCCATGTTCAAGCCCTCGATCATCACTTGGAAGTTGGGATGGTTGCGCGGGCAGTTATAGTCACCCGTAACAAAAATAGGCGTATTGCCGTATTGGCGGCGCAGATAGGTCAGCTCGCGATGGACCTCTTCAATGCCCGGCAGCTGCTCAATATTGTTGTTGTAATGATAGTGCAGATTCATGTGGATATAGTGCTTGGAGGGATCTTTCTTGTCGGCGTAAAGTGCCCACTGATAGGACCAGCACGTCGGTATGGGAAACATACAGTAGCGATGATCGAGAAGCTCAAAGCGATGCTTGTTGTAGGCAAGCGGTGTGTAGTTGTGAAGCGGGAGCCACTTCCCTCGCTTGAAGCGTTCTCCCGTGGGAGAATCCACAAAGGAATAAACGTCCGAAAAACGCTCTGCAAATGCCGCTTGCATCTCGGGCGTGACCTCCTGAAAGCCGACGAAATCGGGCAGATAGTAACAGCACATTCCCGCCATAATGTCGGTGCGTCCGAGATAGTCGAGCTCGCACGGCTTGGTGGCGTTGGAAAACAGCACGTTGCAGGTCATCACGCGGACGTAGGATTCGTCCGCCTTTTTGACGTAACTGTCGTCTCTTTTTTCAAGGCTTGCAAAAACCTCTTCTCTCGTCATCTCCATATTCCTTTCCTTATATATTTACCATCGGACGGAAAAGCCTTCGATGTTGGCATCAGTTTAACACACTTTCCCAAGGAAGTCAACAAGAATCGGAAATTTTTTCCACGCAAAAACATTTTTGCCGTTTTTCACAATTTTGCATTCGTTTTCTTGTCGTTTTTCCCCATGCGTCCGCGTCGCGAAAAGCCTTTCGCCAACAGGGATTTTGTTGCGAATATTCGCCTTTTTTGTAAAAATCTATTGACTTTTTATAAAAATACGATATAATAAAACTAAAGTTCCAAACGCGGAACAAAAAACGCAAAAGAGAGGATCATTCATGAAAAAATTTGACACGTTTGGCGTCATGATCGATATGTCGAGAAACGCCGTGATGAGCATGGACGGACTCAAGAGATTTCTCCCGCTCCTCAAAAAAATGGGCTATAATACCCTGATGCTCTACACCGAGGATACCTACGAGGTTGACGGCGAGCCCTACTTCGGCTATATGAGAGGCCGCTACTCCAAGGAGGAAATGAAGGCGATCGATGCCTATGCCACGAGCCTTGGAATGAAGGTCATTCCCTGCGTGCAAACGCTGGCACACATCAACGCAACGCTCCGTTGGAAGCAGCTCCCCATCGACTGCAACGACATTCTGATGGTCGATGACGAGAGGACCTACGAGTTTATCGACCATATGTTCGCAACCCTCTCCGAGTGCTTCGTTTCCAAGCAGATCCACATCGGCATGGACGAGGCGCACATGGTCGGCCGCGGCAAGCACCTTGATGCGTACGGCTACGAAAAGAAGACCGACATCATGACCCGTCACCTCAACCGCATCCGCGAGATCGCAAAGAAATATGACTATGAGATCCTGATGTGGTCGGATATGTACTTCCGCGCATGGAACAACGGCGTTGCCCGCATCGCAAGAACCACCATGCCCCAGGACATCATCGACACCTTCCCGCAGGACGTCATCCCCGTTTATTGGGATTACTATCAGACCGAGGAGGAAAGATACTCCGGAATGCTCTATAACCACGAGCAGTTCTCCAAGAGAACCTGGTTCGCGGGCGGTATCTGGAGCTGGAGAGGTCTGATCCCCTTCAACGGCTTCTCGATCAAGTCCATGATCCCCGCGCTCGAGGCCTGCAAAAAGCACAAGGTCAAGAACGTCATCATGACCATGTGGGGCGACGAGGGCGCAGAGTGCTCTCACTTCTCTCAGCTCCCCGCTCTGTTTTACATTGCAGAGTATGCCAAGGGCAACACCGATGAAGCCAAGATCAAGGAAAAGTTCAAGCGCATGATCGGCATCGACTTCGACGAGTTCATGGCGATCGACCTGCCCAATGAGGTCGTTCCCTATGAGGGACTCCCCAAGAACCCCTCCAAGTACATGATGTACGCCGACACCTTCAACGACTTCCTGGATTACACCGTCACCCCCGGCGCCGGCGCAAACTATGCAGAATATGCAAAGAAGCTCCATGCAACCGCCAAGAAGAGCCGTCGCTACGGCTACGTCTTTGATGCCGCCGCCACCCTTTGCGACGTTCTTGCGATCAAGTATGAGCTGGGTCTGCGCACCAGAGCCGCTTACGAGGCCGGTGACAAGGAGGCGCTCCGCCGCCTCGCAGAAGAGGATTATGCAAAGGTCATCAAGCTGGTGGACATCCACGGCAAGGCCTTTGAAAAGCAGTGGATGATGGACAACAAGCCCCACGGCTTTGACGTTCAGGACCTCCGCATCGGCGGTCTGATGCGTCGCCTCGGCGCTTGCCGCAAGCGTATCCTCGATTACGTCAACGGCAAGATCGACCGCATCGAAGAGCTCGATGAAAAGCTCCTGCCCTACGGCGGCGAGCCCGGTCAGAGCATCGACGCAAACAGCATCTGCTATGCGTCCTGCAATGTGACCACCCATTTCCTTGTTTGATTTTGAATATCCTTTTTGAGGAGGCTTCTTTTGCGAAGCCTCCTCTCCTTTTTTCGTTTCGCGGGAGACTCGTCCATGCAAATGCGCAAAAAACTCATGTAAATGAGCAAAATATCTATTGATTTCGGCGCTTTTATGCGATATAATAAAAGGCAAGGAGTGAAGTCGGAGAGGCTTCACAAAAAAGCAACGGAAAGGAATCTTGGTTATGAAACAATTTCGTCCCACGGCGATCCCGCTGATCGCCTGCGATCCCTATTTCAGCGTTTGGAGCTTTGCCGACAAGCTCGCCGGCGACACCACCCGTCACTGGACGGGCTCGGGGCATTCGATGTGCGGTGTTCTGACGGTTGACGGTGAGTCCTACCGTTTCATGGGAACCCCCGGAATCGAGGGCTGCGGCTTGGGTCAATATTCGTACATCCCCAATGGCAAGGCACTCAAGCAGACCTCGGTCACCGTCAATCCCACCACCACGGTCTACACCTTCACGCACAAGGCGTGCGACCTGACCGTCACCTTTGTCACGCCGCTTCTGATGGACCGACTCGAGGTCATGACGCGTCCGGTTTCCTATATTTTCTATGAGATCACCCCGCACGAGGAGGGACATACCTTTGAGTTCTACCTCGACGCATCGGCGCAGCTTGTGGGAGATCTGAAGGGTCAGTTCTTCTCGGGCGGTCAGGAGGACGGCCACGTATGGCTGGGTAACAAGGAGCAGAACGTTCTCAACTGTTGCGGTGACGACGTCCGCATTGATTGGGGATACCTCCACCTCGTGCATCCCAACGCGCGCATCGCAAACTTCTATCGCCGCCGCTCCTTCTTCAAAAAGCGCTGCGTCGAAACGCGCCTCCACCCCGACAATCTGCAAACCATCAAGCCCAACAAGCTGCCGATCCTCTACACCGTCTCCGACAAGCTCTCTGACGTGATCGTCCTTGCCTACGACGATATCAAGTCGATCGAATACTACCACAAGCCGGTGGATGCCTACTACAAGAAATTCTACGGTGATTTCGACACCATGCTCGCCACCGCCGTGAAGGAGGCCGACGCGCTGCGTGCGGAATGTGCCGCCTTTGACGCCAAGCTGATGGCAGACATGGAGGCGATCACACCCGAATACGCGCAGATCGGCGCCCTGTCCTACCGTCAGGCGATCTCCGCGCACAAGGCGATCGAGATCGACGGCGAGCTGATGTTCCTCTCCAAGGAAAACTTCAGCAACGGCTGTCTTGCCACGCTCGACGTGACCTATCCCTCGATCCCGCTCTTCCTGCTCTACAACCCCGAGCTGGTGCGCGGCATGATGCGTCCGCTCTTTGCCTTTGCGCGCACCGAGCAGTGGACGTTTGATTTCGCCCCGCACGACTGCGGATGCTATCCCTTCTGCAACGGTCAGGTCTACGGTCTGCCCAAGGACGGTGCAGGTCCGCTGCGCCTTGATATGCAAATGCCCGTTGAGGAATGCGGAAACGCGATCCTGACGGTTGCCGCAGCCCATGCCGTGGACGGCGACCGCAGACTTGCAGATGAAAACTACGACCTTCTGAAGAAGTGGGCAGACTATCTGGTCGAATACGGCTACAATCCCGAAAACCAGCTCTGCACCGACGACTTTGCGGGACATCTGGCGCAAAACTGCAACCTCAGCCTCAAGGCGATCACCGCGCTTGGTGCATACGCAAAGCTCTTTGACGAGCCGAAATACGCTGAGATCGCCAAGGAAATGGCAGACCGCTGGGTGAAGGATGCCAAGAAGCAGAATGGCAAGGGCTGGCGTCTGACCTTTGACCGCGACGATACCTGGAGCATGAAGTACAACATCATCTGGGACCGTCTGCTCGGACTCGGACTCTTCGACGAGAGCGTGCTCCACGAGGAGGTCGAGGTCTATCTCTCCAAGATGAACCGCTACGGCGTTCCGCTCGATAGCCGCTCGGATTACACCAAGCTCGACTGGATGGCATGGACCACCGTCATGACCGACAACAAGGTCTACACCAAAAAGGTGTTCACCTCCATCGCACGCATGATCTCGGAGAGCGAGGATCGCGTCCCCGTCACCGACTGGTACTACACCTCCAATGCCGGACAGGCCGAATTCCAGGCACGCTCGGTGCTCGGCGGATTCTATATCAATCTGCTGGCGAAGAGATTGATGAAATAATGAAAATTTGAAATTTCCCTTTCATCAAAAATAAAAAGAAAGCGTTACTCGCATGGGTAACGCTTTCTTTTCTCAATAAGCCCTATGATCATTCAATCGTTGCTCTCGATGATCCAGATGCCGCCGCGGCGGACGTCGACGAGGGCGCAGTTGCCCGTGATCTCGTTGGAGACGGTGTACTGATACAAGCGCGTCAGCTTGGCATTCTTCAGCGGATACTTGCAGCCCTCCACGCTCACGCCGCGCACCCTTTCGTCGGCGGCGATCAGCGAGAGATAGCGAAATCCGCCGCGCGCGATCAGCGTGCTGTTGTTGCGCAAGAAGCGAGCGCGGTTCTGTCCGCTGGTAAAGGACGCGTGAATATGCTTTTCGTCAAGCGCCTCGAGAATGGCAAGCGAGGAAAGCGTGTGATCCAATCTGCCCTCCAGGCCACCCACGATGACGATCTCGCTCGCGCCGCGCTCCAATGCCACGCGCACGGCAAGCTGGGTGTCGGTGTCATCCTTCTCGGCAGGCACGCGGATCAGCTCAACGTCGCCGTCGACGTCCGGCTCTCCCAGGGAATCAAAATCTCCCAGCAGGATCTGCGGCGTCACCGCAAACCGACGCGCGTTCAAAAGCCCTCCGTCGGCGGCGATGATCAGATCGCCCTCCTTGGGCCTTTCGTAGATATTCTCGGGGCGGATCGCGCCGCCGGTGTAGATAAACGCTCTCATTTTCCGAGGATCGCGCGCAGGCGTGGGATCAGATTTTCGGCAACCGTCGCGTGACCGTCACGCAGAGGATGCAGCGGCTCCTCGGGAATCCAGCCGAAGGAGTCGATATAATGCACGGTGCAGCCGTTTTTCTCATTGTATTCCGCGATCATTCTGCCCAGCTCCTCATGGAAGGCGCCGCAGAAGGGAGAAAGCGCGATCAGGGTCGCGTCGGGGTTGTGGGAACGGATAACGTCCAGGAGTTCGGCATATTTTTCAAGATAAAGCGTGGGGTCCTTTCTGCGGTCGTTGGCTCCGTGATTGATCAGCACGTAATCCGATGGTGCGTGGGTGATGGGAGATGCGTCGAAGTTGTAGCCGTAGGAGATCGGTGCCGCGGGAACCATGCCCTGACCCTCCCGGGTCACACCGACCGCGCCGTAACCCATGAACACGGGGCGCAGATCGAGTGCCTCCGCGGTCCTCCATGCGTAGGTCGCGCAGACGTCGTCCTGATAAACGCGATGCGTCTGTCCTTCATAGGAAAGCACCTCGCCCTCATATCCGAAATCCATGTCGATCAGAACCCCCTCTGTGATTGAGTCTCCGACAAATTCGATGATGGGGCGGTTGTCGGCGGGAAGCGCGATCGGCTTTTCCACCTGTACGCCAACGAAGGCGACCATGCCCGTCAGGGGTGCGTACCAGCGGCGGGAGTTTTCCATGCCGCCCTTGTAAATGATGCGACAGATATGCTTGCCACCGTCCTTGGCAACGATGCGCAGATGGTTGTCGATCGGTGTCTCGATCATGTCTCCGCCGTCAAGCTGTATCCACAAATGCAGATGCGGCGCGGCATTGGCAAAGCTGTCGAAATGCGCGACCGCCATCCTTCCCTCAAAAGCAAATTCAACGTAGGCGCCCGTCGTGGTCGTCACCGCTGCGCGCGCGTCTCTCTTGTCCCATCTGCCCGTCAGGCGGATGCTTTCGTGTGTGTATGGAAGGTTCATGATGATCTCCTTGTTTTTGTTTTTATTTTTATCTTATTTTCCCACCGCGGCACGAAGCGCCCTTTTGTCGGCACTTGTCAGGTCGTAATCAAACCAGACCGCCCGGTCGTCGTAGAGACAGAGCGTGCCGTAGGCCTCTTGGGAGTAGTCAAGATCGCCGAGGTAATAGACGTCGATCAGGATGCCGCGCGTGTCGGCCTCCAGCGTCACGCCGTCAAAGACGATGCGATAGTAGGTATAGAGTGCCGTCTCCTCGCGCGTGCGCGACGAGGGCTGGATGCGCTCCCGGGAAAGCTGCTCGGGGCTGAGGTCATCCTCTCTGTTGTCGGGAGTGAGGTCGGTGGTCTTGACCAACGTCACGTCGAACCACTCCGAAGATTTTTCGGGGATCTCGGAAAGGCCGTAATCCTCGGCAAGGTGCCGCAGGGTGCTGTTGTTGTAGCGAAAGACGATCTGCACCTGATTTGCCTCGGGAATGAAGACGTATTCGGGGATGCCGAAGTACCCCGCGTTGTCCTCGGCATAGGTCAGGGAGAGCTGGTCCTGATTTTGCAGGATCAGCGCGTCGCCGTGCGCGGCATAAGCCTCGGCAAGCGGTTGGTTGACTTCAAGCGCGCGAATGCTTTTGGGGATCGACGCCGAAAAGAAGACGCGCCAGATCACGATCGCATTGATGAACAGAACGAAAAGTGCGATGGTGGTCTTGACCACCTTGCCCACAATGCGCGGCGTGCGATAATCGGACATAAAGCTTATTTTCCTTTCAAATCTGCGTTTTTTGCTTGGGAAGCAGCCGCCAAAGCTGCGGCTCGAGCGCAACACCCTCACGTTCGGGCGTCGGGATCGGAATCGAGGAATGGATCACGTCGGCGGTAAACGCCGCGGCGGTGCCACAGGCCTCGGGAAAGCTCTCTCCGCGCAAAAGTGCGCCGAGAAGCACCGAGGCAAAAAGATCTCCCGTTCCCGGATAGGAGTGTGCCTCGTGCGGTCGACGGATGCAAAAGCGCGAGCCGTCCGCGTCTCTTCCGAGATTGGCAAGCGTGCCGTCCGAGAGCGAGATCCCCGTGATCACGATGCGGCCGTCGGTGATAGCCGTCAGCCGATCCAGGCAAGACTCGCAAAACGCGAGTGCTTCTTCGGGGGGCATTTTGGCGGTGTCGCGATAGGCGGTGTCGGTCAGAAGACAGGCCTCGGTCAGATTGGGCGTCAATAGCTGCGCGCGTCGCGAAAGACGGCGAATGCCGCGCACCAGCTCCGGGGTGTAGGTGGAATACAGCTCTCCGTCGTCCCCCATCACGGGGTCGATCAGGATCAGCGGTACGTCACCGCTCTCGCCCTTCTGTGCGCCGAAGCGATCGATGAAGCGCTCCACGGTCTCGATCTGCTCCGCGCTTCCCAAAAAGCCGGTGTAGATCGCGTCGAAGGTCGTTCCGAGCCGCTCAAAATGCGACGCGATTGCGTCCATATCGGTTGTCAGGTCGTGAAAATGAAGATCGGTAAATCCACCCGTGTGCGTGGAAAGCAGGGCGGTCGGAACCGGAACGACCTGATATCCCATCACCGAAAGCGTGGGAATGATCACCGTCAGCGCACAGCGGCCGAAGCAGGATAGGTCGTGGATCGCCGCAACGCGCGGGGGTGCTGTGATTGTTGACATAAACAGTCCTCTCCGAAAGTTAGATTAGAATAGTGTATTTTACAAATTTTTGAGCCTGTCCAGCGCGTTCTGCAGAATGATCTCTGCCGAGAGCGTGTCGATCACACCCTTGCGCTGCGAGCCGCGCACGTTGGTCTCGTTCAGATAACGTGCCGCTGACACCGTGGTCAGGCGCTCGTCGATCATCGCGACGGGAATCTCGCCCAGCCGCTCGCGCAGCAGCACGGCAAACTCACGGCATCGCTCGGCACGGAAGCCCTCCGAGCCATCCATGTTTTTGGGCAAGCCGACCACAACGGCGCTCACCCTTTTCTCGAGTGCGACCTCGGCAACCTTGGCTGCGGTCTTTTCGATCCCGCCGGGAGAGACGTAGCCGATACCAGACGCGAGAAAGCGGCTGACGTCCGACACGGCAAGTCCCGTTCGTGTGTCTCCGAAGTCAACTCCGAGGATCCTGCCCGCCGTTCCCTTGAGGTCGGTTATTTTCGTTTCGATACCATCCATTGACAGATCTCCTCCCACACCGACTCCTTGTCGGTCTCGTTCAAAATTTCATGGCGCATTTGCGGATACAGCCGAAGCGTGACGTCCTTCATGCCGGCGGCCTCGAGTCGACTCGCCACCTTCCTCACGCCCTTTCCCCACGCACCGACGGGGTCCTCCTCGCCGCTCACCAAAAGCAACGGAAGCTCCCTCGGAAGGCTCTTCGCCCAAGCGGTCTTGGAAACGTGAGAAACCAGGGTGAACAGATCGTGATACGCACGAAGCGTGAAGGTATATCCGCACAAGGGGTCGGCATTGTAGCGCTCGACCACCGCTGCGTCGCGCGTCAGCCACGCGTTTTTGTCACAGCCCTCGCCCAGCCCCTTGAGATAGCCCGAAAAGGCGATCGAGCGAAGCAGAGAGGAGCGATATTTTTCTCCGCGGAAGAGGATCATGAGAGATGCCAGGAGCCGTCCCGCGCCCGCCGGCGTGTCGGGGCCTCCCGTACCGCAGATCACACCCGCGGCATAATCGTTGCCATAGCGTTCCAGCACCCACCGCGCGATAAAAGATCCCATGCTGTGCCCGAACAGGATCAAGGGGAGTGCGGGATAGTCCGCCTTCATCCTCAAGGAAAGCCGATGCACGTCCTCCACCAGAAGCTCCGCGCCGCCGCGAGACGCCACAAAGCCGAGCGCCTCGGCATTCTCCGCCGAGTTTCCGTGCCCCAGATGATCGTGACCAAACACCAAAAAGCCCTGCGTCGCAAGATACTCCGCAAAGCCCTCGTATCTCATGAAATGCTCGCACATCCCGTGAGAGATCTGCACCATCGCCACGGGATTTTCGGGAATCACGGCATATGCCGCAAGCGCGGTTTTTCCGTCTGCCGACAACAATTTGAAGCGTTGCATCGCGTCTCCTCCTTGTGGTTGTTTGTGGGGGCGTTCTTCAAGAAGCCCCCACGAAATATCCGTTTTTGTTTTATTTCAGCGCAAGGATCGCCTGATCGAGAGAAAGCTCAGACTCCTCACGCGTGGCAAGGTCCTTCAGCCGGACGCTGCCGCGTGCCAGCTCGTCGCCGCCGATGATGATCAGATGCGAATATCCGTCCTTGACTGCAAAGTCAAGCTGCTTTCCGAACTTTTTCGTGCCGAGATAGAGCGAGGTAACGATTCCCGACGCACGCAGCTTCTCGGTGATCGCGACGTATGCCTCGTAGGGCACGTCGTCAAAGCGGGCAACCAGCACCTTCACGCCCGAGCCGAAGGATTCGGGAACGAGCTTGTGCATGACGAGGAAGTTTTCAAGCGTGACGTCGCCCATGCCGTAGCCCACGCCCGAGATCTTCGCGTTCTTGACGAAGAGTCCGACCAGGTTGTCGTATTTGCCGGGGTCGAACATGGCGCGGTTGTTCTCGGGTGCGTTGTCAAACACCTCGAACACCGTTCCGGTGTAATAGTCAAGTCCGCGGATGATTCCGAAATCAAAGACGCAGTATTGGATCAATCCCGTCTTCTCAAGCGCATCAAACAGCTGACGCAGCTCGATCGCACCCGTCGAATCGGGACAGATCGCCGTCGCGTCCGTCACGTTCATGCCGTAGAGCGCGTCGATCCTCTCGATCTGCTCCTCGGAAAGTCCCAGCTCCATCAGCTCTCTTTCATAGGCATCGCGCGGGATCTTGTTCTTGCGGTCGATGACCTTGGAGACCTTGCGGCTTCCCTCGGGATCGGTTCCCGCGATCGCCGCGATCACGTCGTTGAAGAAGCGGCGATTGTTGATGTGTACGGTAAACATCGACGCGTCCGCACCGTAGGCACGCAGAATGTTGATGGCACTGACGATGCACTCCAGATCGGCCTCGAAGGTGTCGCATCCGAAAATGTCAACGTTGAGCTGCCAGAATTCACGCAAGCGTCCGCGCTGAGGGCGCTCGTAACGGTACATATTACCGATCGAAAACCATTTCAAGGGGAAATTGAGCGTTCCCATCTTGCCCGCAACCATGCGCGCAACCGAGGGCGTCATCTCGGGACGGATCGCCAGCCTTCTTTCGCCGCGATCGACGAAATTGTAGGTCTGCTCGTTCGCGATCTCCTCTCCGCTCTTCGCAGCGTAAAGCTCCAAGGACTCCAGCATCGGGCCGTTATATTCGTCAAACGCCGCCGTCTCCAGCACGTCACGGATGACTCCGAAAAACCAATTGCGCAGGCGCATTTCCTGCGGATAAAAATCTCTTGTTCCCTTGTAGGGCTGCGTCGAAAGCTTCTCGCTCATATCAAATACCTCGCTGTGATTGTAATTCTTGCCCTTATTATATCAAACTTTTTTCTCAATTTCAAGACTAATTATATTAATATTTCTTTCTATGTAAAATATTTTCATTCTATGGGGCTTTTTGTGGGAGTGCTTTTTGAAGGACACTTTTTGTGGGGGACTAATCTTGGGGATGTTTGTGCGCTCGACCAAGCTTTTTTGTGGAGGGTGATTGAAAGGACGCGTTTGTGGGGGCTTCTTGAAAGAAGGCCCCCACACCCCCAA
>JAZSJS010000124.1:0-2828 GCA_045534435.1 Eubacteriales bacterium | reverse complement strand
AGAGCGAAGAGGAGTGTAGTGCGGCAATCTACGGCGGTAAAATCGTCAAAGGCGACGTCGTGGTTATCCGTTACGAAGGCCCCGCAGGCGGTCCTGGTATGCGCGAAATGCTTTCGCCTACTTCCGCAATCGCGGGTATGGGCTTGGATAAAGACGTTGCCCTTATCACCGACGGACGGTTCTCGGGCGCGACGCGCGGCGCGTCGATCGGACACGTCTCTCCCGAGGCAGTCAGCGGCGGCGTGATCGCTTACGTCAAGGACGGCGACCTCATTTCGATCAACATTCCCGAATACAGCATCGAGCTGAAGGTTTCGGACGAGGAGCTTGCTCTTCGCCGCGCCGAGATGCCGATCAAGAAAAAAGAGAATATCACGGGATATCTCAAGCGCTATGCTGCACAGGTCAGCTCTGCAGATCGCGGCGCGATCATCAATAAGTAATTTCGACAAGAGAAATCTGATTTTGGAAAGGGAAGCAAGCATATGGCAATGACGATGACACAAAAGATCCTTGCAGCTCACGCAGGCTTGGAAAGCGTTGAGGCGGGACAGCTGATTCTGGTGAACGTGGACCGCGTGCTGGGAAACGACATTACCTCTCCCGTCGCCATCCGCGAATTTGAGCGGATCGGTGCTGCGGACGTTTACGATAAAGAAAAGGTGACGATGGTCATGGACCATTTCGCCCCCAACAAGGATATCAAGGCGGCAGTACAGTGCAAGATGTGCCGCGAGTTCTGCGCGACGCACGAGATCCCCAATTTCTATGACGTTGGACGTATGGGAATCGAGCACGCGCTGCTTCCCGAAAAGGGTCTGGTCGTTCCGGGTGACGTTGTCATCGGAGCAGACTCGCACACCTGTACCTACGGAGCCATCGGAGCCTTTTCGACGGGTGTCGGCTCGACCGACATGGCGTGCGGCATGGCAACCGGAAAGGCTTGGTTCAAGGTTCCCTCGGCAATCAAATTCGTGCTCAAGGGAAAGCTGAACAAATACGTGTCGGGCAAGGACGTCATCCTTCACATCATCGGCATGATCGGTGTGGACGGTGCGCTCTACAAATCGATGGAGTTTGTCGGCGAGGGCGTGGCTTCTCTGAGCGTGTTTGACCGCTTGACGATCTCCAACATGGCGATCGAGGCAGGCGCGAAGAACGGCATTTTCGAGGTGGACGAGAAGACCCTGGCATACGTCGACGAAAGAGCACAAAAGCCCTACACGGTCTATGCGGCAGATCCCGACGCGGTCTACGACGAGACCTACGAGATCGATCTGTCTGCGATCAAATCGACGGTCGCATTCCCGCATCTTCCCGAAAACACCCGCACGATCGACGAGGTGGGAGACGTTCGCATCGACCAGATCGTCATCGGCTCTTGCACCAACGGTCACTACAAGGATCTTGCCGAGGCGGCAGAGATCCTCAAGGGCAGAAAAATTGCCGACCACGTGCGTGCCATCATCATTCCCGCGACGCAGGAGATCTATCTGAAGGCGATGGAAAACGGACTGCTCAAGATCTTCATTGACGCGGGCTGTGCCGTGTCCACTCCGACCTGCGGCCCTTGTCTGGGAGGGCATATGGGTATTCTCGCGGCAGGCGAGCGTGCCGTTGCCACGACCAACCGCAATTTTGTCGGACGTATGGGCGACGTCAAGTCCGAGGTCTATCTTGCAAGCCCCGCGGTTGCGGCGGCGAGCGCGATTGCCGGCAAGATCGCCGATCCCAACGAGATCATGGCAAACTGAGGAAAGGAGTCGAGCATCGTTATGAATTTTCAGGGTAAGGTTTTAAAATACGGTGACAACGTCGATACCGATGTCATCATTCCCGCACGTTATCTGAACACCATCGACAAAAAAGAGCTTGCCACGCACTGCATGGAGGACATTGACAAGGAGTTTGTCAACAAGGTCGCTCCGGGTGACATTATGGTGGCCGGCTACAACTTCGGATGCGGCTCCTCCCGTGAGCACGCACCGATCGTCATCAAGGAGAGCGGCGTTTCTCTGGTCATCGCCAAGAGCTTTGCGCGCATCTTCTACCGCAACGCCATCAACATCGGACTTGCGATCCTCGAGTGCCCCGAGGCGGCAGAGGAGATCGCAGAGGGAGACGTCGTGGAGGCGGATCTCGACGCGGGTGTGATCTACGATCGCACCACGGGCAAGCAATATCGCACGCAGCCCTTTCCTCCGTTCATTCAGCAGATCATCACGAACGGCGGTCTGGTGGAATCGATCCGCAAGGGTGCGATCAAATAAAAAAATTCCTCAAAATTCCGATTTTATGGAAAGGATCTACGGATTATGAAATACAATATTGGATTACTCAAGGGCGATGGCATCGGTCCCGAGATCGTGGACAGTGCGGTTCGCGTGCTGGAAAAGATCGGTCAGAAATACGGACACGAATTTCTCTTCACCTCCTATCTCATCGGCGGCGCCGCGATCGACGCCTGCGGTGAGCCGTTGCCGAAGGAAACCGTCGAGGGATGCCTTGCGTCCGACAGCGTGCTGTTGGGTGCGGTGGGAGGCCCGAAGTGGGATACGCTCCCCGGAAATCTGCGTCCCGAGAAGGCGCTGCTCGGCATTCGCGCGGCGATGGGACTCTTCACCAATCTGCGTCCCGCAAAGCTTTATCCCGCGCTGAAGGGCGAGTGTCCTTTGCGTGCGGATCTTGTGGAAAACGGATTTGACATCATGATCGTTCGCGAGCTGACGGGCGGTATCTATTTTGGTGAGAGAGGCATGCGCGAGGGCAAGTGGGGCGAGGAGGCATACAAGTCGGAGGCCAAGCGGTCTTAGGAAGACAATACTAAT
>JAZSJS010000099.1:0-7177 GCA_045534435.1 Eubacteriales bacterium | reverse complement strand
GGAGCGACAAAAGCAGCACCGTGCCGAAGCGTACCTCCAAAAGCAGTAGCATGACCGTGCCGCCCAGGAAAAACATAGGCGCGCGGACGAACATTCTCAGCAGCTGCTCGACGAATTCGACGATCATCGAAATATCGTTGGTCATACGCGTGACGAGAGAGCCGGTGGTGAAGCGGTCGGTCTGCTCGATCGAGAGCGACATCACGCGACGGTAGGCATCGCAGCGCAGATCGTTTCCAAAGCTCTGCGCGGCACGCGAGGCGGTATAGGCGCAAAGCACGCCGAAAAAGCCGCCCACCAGCGTGATCAGCAGCATCAGCACACCAAAGGTCAGAATGATCTGAAGCTGCGTATAGGACGCGCCCCAGATCAGCGACATGATCCCCGCCGCCAGACCTCCGTCGGCGGCGATCGCCACAAGCCCGTCCGCTTCAATTCCGTAGTCCACGATATAGGACATCAAAAACGGCAAACAAAGATCCGCCAGCACCTCGCCCATCATCAAAAGCGGCGAGATCACGGCGAAAAAGCGGTAGGGCTTCATATATCCAAACAGTTTTTTCAAAGCCAAGACTTCCTTTCAAACAAATTGCTTATCCAATGATCTGGAAATTTTTTCATTTGCTCATTTGCGTATGTTTTGCGCCTGCGTGGGCAAAATATTGTCACGCATCCGTGCCAAAAAATGCAAAAGAAGCTCGGTTTCTTCCTCGTCAAAGCCCTGCATCAGCTCGGCATCGAGCCGTCCGAGACGCTCGCGGATCGACCGGATGTATTCCCACCCCTTTTCGGTCAGGAACACGCGGCTGATGCGCAGATCCATCTCATCCTGCCGACGCAGGATCAGCGCCTCCTCCTCCATCTTCTTCAGGGCAACGCTGACCGTGGGTGCCTTGAGATGCGTTTTTTGCACCAGCTCCAGCTGACTGCAGCCCTCCGCGCGGGAAAGCACTCTCATGATCTGCTGCGCGCTCTCCTGTGACATCACGCCTCCAAAATCATATTCCCGCATCCGCGCGTGAAAAAGACGCGCGATCTGATTGACCAGCATCGGGGGTGTCTGCACCGGAAGTGCCTGCGCACAGGCATTGTTTTTTTCTGCTTGCTTCATCGTTTTTCTCCATTTAATTAGTTTACTAATAAATTATATCTCAAATAAAGAAAAAAGTCAACAGCAAATTCCGATTTTTGAAGCCTTTCTCATGGATTTTTTGTCAATCGGCCTCCTTTGGCAGAATTGCGGCAATTTTGCATGACATGGACATAATTGTTACTTATGAAAGCTCCGCTGACGGTGCAAATTAGTATCAGCAAATCAACGGCGGCATCGCCTTCGCAATCCTCCGTTTTGCCAAAAAAACACATGGGCAACCGTGAAAAACGGTTGCCCTCATGATAGAAAGGTTCGCACAAAACAATGAAGAAACTTCGAATTTGGAAGCTCCTGTGCTGCTTTTTGCTGATGCTGACGATCGCCGTTACCGCCACGGCACCCGCAGCGGGGCAAAGCATTGCCGAAAAGGAGAGCAGCGCACCCTGCGTTGCGGCATTTGCCATGCGTAAAAAATCAACCGCCACCCCACAAGCCCTCACCCCCGATCACGGCCGCGGAGCCACGCTTCCCCGCGAGGCGTTGGAGGGACTGCTGCTCTATCCCGGAGGAATGCCGTTCGGCGTCAAATTCCTCACCGAGGGTGTGACGGTGGTCGGTGTTTGCGACGTGGAGGGAAGGAACGGCAAGGTCAATCCCGCAACCGCAGCGGGACTGAAGCAAAAGGACGTGATCCTTGCGGTCAACGGCGCTCCTCTCGCGAGCGCGGCACAGCTGACCGAACTGATCGAGGGCTGTGAGGGACAGGCTCTGCAGCTCCACTGCAAGCGCGGAAAAAACGAGTTTGACATTGCTCTCACGCCCGTCTGGAGTGTTGCCGAAGCGCGCTACAAGACCGGCATCTGGGTGCGCGACAGCGGCGCGGGCATCGGAACCGTCACCTTCATCCTCCCCGACACAGGCGCATTCGGCGGTCTCGGTCACGGCATTTGTGACTCCGAGAGCGGCGAGCTGATCATGATGAAGCGCGGAAGCGTTTCCGACGTCACGATCAGCTCGGTCGTCCGCGGCGAGGCGGGCGCGCCGGGCGAATTGAAGGGCTATTTCAACGCGGGCAAGGTCGGCGCTCTGCTCGGCAACTCGAGCTGCGGCGTCTGGGGCGTCTTCTCCGAGATTCCCGATCCCGCGCTCGAGCCCATGCCGGTCGCGCTGCGTGAGGAGCTGGAGGAGGGCGATGCCTATATCCTTTCCACCCTCGACTCCAACCGGATCGAGCGCTACGACGTCAAGATCTCGAATATCAACCACGACGCCGCGGGGCCCAAATGCTTCACGGTCACAGTCACAGACCCCGACCTGCTTGCGGTCTCAGGCGGCATTGTCCAGGGAATGAGCGGCAGCCCGATCATTCAAAACGGCAAGCTGGTGGGAGCTGTCACGCACGTTTTGATAAATGACCCCACCACGGGATATGGGATATTTATCGAAAATATGCTCGCCGCGGTCAATCTGCCCATGGCACGGGTGTCGTAAGAAAAACAGGCAATCTCATTCCCATCGGTTTGAGATTGCCTGTTCTTCATTTGATTCCTTCATCGCGTTTTCAGCGCGTTTTTCCTGTATTCACTTGGAGAAATTTTGCAGCTTCTTTTAAACGTCTCAAGGAAGTTTGACAGCGAGCCAAAGCCGGACCCGAAGCATGCATCCGAGACCGAAAAACCGTTTGCCAACATACTTTTAGCATGCCCCAAACGAAGTCTTGTCAGCATATCAATATACGTTTCTCCCGTAACCTTTGCGAATAATTGACTGAAGTACGTTGGATGATATCCCGCAGCTTTGGCAACATCGTCAAGCGCTATTTTTTCCATAAAATGCATTTCCAAATAGAGAATGGCTTTCTTGATACCGTTATTGTGCACGCCATCGCCGATTCCCTTTGCGGGTATTACGTTCTTTCTCAAAAGACATTTGACAATGTACTGCAAAATCTGCTTTTGACAATCCCCCGATATTTGATACTCATGAAGCAGTATGCCGGCTGCACTCAAAAGGCTATCGCGGTCTATGCTGTTAATCATATATGCTCTTTTATACGTTTCGGAAGCGAGAAGAGTCATATCCTTATCGTCAAGCATATTGTTGTCAAAAGAAATATTGATAAGCTCTGTCACATCATCAACGTCCAGATAATGAAAATCAGTGGGATTCAAGAAAAAAGCGTCGTTTGCCGAAATATCGTATTCGATATCGTTGATAATATATTTTCCAGAACCTGACAAAATGATCTCTATCTCAAAATAGCTATGCCAATGCAGAGGATGCCCTCCTACCACCGTATGCTTTTCCACCGTAAGACTGCAACCGTCCGGAAGGCGGCGTCTTTCGCTTTTTTCTATTTTATACATCGCGTTACCCCCTATACAAATCTATGATCATTATACACGTTTTTTTCGTTTTTGTAAATAAAAATCATAAAAAACCGTTTATTTTTTTGGGAATTCCGTTTGAATTGAAAGCATAATACAAGTATAATGAAATAAAACGGCAAAAGAGGGGGTAAAAATGAAAAAAATTACATTAAACGGAACGTGGTCTTTGAAAGGAAAAAGCCAATGCCAAAAGACAGAAAATATCATATCAATCGACGCGCAAGTTCCCGGATGCGTACAGCTTGATCTCTCAAAGGCAGAATACCTCCCCAAAGATCTTTTTATGGGAGAGAACATCACGGAGGCCGAAAAATATGAAAAATACGAATGGTGGTACGAAAAAAGCTTCAGCGCTCCCCCAAAAAGAGAAAACGTATACCTTGTATTTGAGGGTGTAGACTGTCTTGCGGAGTATTTTCTCAATGGCATTAAAATCGGAGAGAGCTGTAATATGTTCATCGCACACGAATTCAGGGTGGATGACTTTTTGCACGACGGAGAAAACCTGCTCACTGTTCACATAAGTTCTGCGGTGCTTTCCGCATACCGGGAGGATTACCCAATCAGAATTCTGCACAGTCTCAACATTGATGGCTGTTATCTGAGAAAGCCACCTCATTCCTTCGGTTGGGATATTATGCCGCGAGCGGTAACGGCAGGGATATGGAGAGATGTTCGGCTGGAAATACGCGACCGTATCTATTTTGAACAGGCATTTATCAGCACAAATCACAATAGGGGCACTTTTTACTATGTTCTGAAATCCGATTTCTTTGATTTAGACCGTGTAGAGATACAGTTGGAGGGCTCTTGCGGTGACAGCAAAATCAATGCAAAAAGCTTTTGTAAGCGGAAATGCGGAAAGCTGAAGTTTACGGTAAACGATCCAAAGCTTTGGTTTCCTTACGGGTACGGCGATGCCAACGTTTACGATTGCAAGGCGCGAATATATGAAAACGGAGTATTGATTCACGAAACGGATATCAGCTTTGGCATGCGCGACGTTCAGTTGGAGCGCAGAGACCCAGACGGTTTCGATAAAGGTCAATTCAGGTTCTTAATTAACGGCATTGAGATCATGTGCAAAGGATCAAACTGGGTTCCGTTAGATGCCTTCCACTGTCGCGATGCCGAACGCTATGATCGGGCACTTGCGCTTGTGCGTGATATTGGATGCAACATTCTTCGTTGCTGGGGCGGCAACGTCTACGAGGATCACAAATTCTTTGATTTTTGCGATCGCAACGGAATTATGGTGTGGCAGGATTTTGCCATGGCATGTGGACAGTACCCCGAGGCCGACGAATTTATGCAAAACATGAAAAACGAGGTCGTGTCGGTCATCAGAAAGCTGAGGAATCACCCTTCTGTGGTTATTTGGGCGGGAGACAATGAGGTTGATGCGTGCGCCGCCCCTCTATACAATCCCAACGCGAATCGGATCACGAGGGAGTTGATCCCCAACTGTGTCCGCGACAACGACCTCGGCAGACCCTATCTTCCAAGCTCCCCGTATATATCCGAAGCGATGTATTCAAAAGGTGTCCGATCGCAGGCATACGGCTCTATCCTGCCCGAGGAACATCTATGGGGGCCGCGCGATTATTTCAAAAGCGATTTTTACAAACATAATATGGCTCATTTCGTCAGCGAAACGGGATACCACGGATGTCCCTCGCTTGAGTCTATCAAAAAATTTATCACGCCTGACCGAGTGTGGCCATATACCAACAATTCGGAATGGATCCTTCATTCAAGCGACCAAAACGGCAATGACAGCCGTGTCATGTTGATGGAAAAACAGGTGCGTCAGCTGTTCGGAAACGTTCCTGCCGATCCCGAAGAATACATTCTGGCATCTCAAATTTCGCAAGCCGAGGCGAAGAAGTATTTTATCGAGCGTATGCGCGTGGGTCGTCCCGACAAAACGGGCATTATATGGTGGAATTTGTTAGATGGCTGGCCCCAAATGTCGGATGCGGTAGTGGACTACTATTTCTCCAAAAAGATTGCATACGACTATATAAAACGGTCACAGGCACCCTTTGTCATTGCTGCGGATGAAATCTCAAATTGGGGATTGCAAATATATGCTTGTAATGATACTTTACAGGAAAAACACGGCCACTTGAGGGTCAAGGATGCTTGTACGGATGAAACAATATATGAAGGTGAC
This sequence comes from Eubacteriales bacterium, assembly GCA_045534435.1. Taxonomy (GTDB): domain Bacteria; phylum Bacillota; class Clostridia; order Oscillospirales; family CAG-272; genus UMGS1865. Next base: position 1,518 of record JAZSJS010000099.1, on the reverse strand, counting down.
TTTATAGCGGCAATGAACACCCGCACGAAAGTGGTAAAGCTGCCTACATATTATTCCGAACAAAAAATCCTAATATTTGAATGGGAAATTGGCGACGAATGCGGATATAACCACTACCTCTGCGGCCATCCTCCAATTTCGCTTGAAATGTATAAGTCGGTGATGAAGAAATACCATTTGTGAGGAAGGTTATGTATATACTTGGATTTGATATAGGCGGAACAAAGTGCGCCGTTGTCACTGCTCTGTGGGACGGTAAGACGATTCGGATTTCAAAAAAGAGAGCGATACCTACAGATCACGGTATCGGCGCATATCCGATGTTAGACCATCTTTTCGCGCTTGCTGACAGCCTGATCGATCAGACGCCCGATAAAATCGGCATCTCTTGCGGAGGTCCGCTTGATTCCACCCGCGGAATCATCATGAGCCCTCCGAATCTACCCGGCTGGAATCATATTGAAATCGTTCGATATATTGAAAATCATTACAACGCCCCGGCAAAATTACAAAACGATGCAAACGCATGCGCAGTCGCAGAGTGGAAATTCGGAGCAGGTATCGGATGTAAAAATATGATTTTTTTAACCTTCGGAACGGGCTTGGGCGCAGGCTTGATCCTGAATGGAAAATTATACGAGGGCGCAAACGGCAATGCGGGCGAGGTCGGTCATATTCGCCTCGAAAAAGACGGACCGATCGGATATTGCAAGCGCGGCTCGTTCGAAGGATTTTGCAGCGGTGGGGGGATTGCGCAGCTCGGCTACGTGATGGCTTTGAAATGCATCAAAAACGGCATGTATCCCCTATATTTTAAAGAAGGGATGTCCGCAAATGATATCAATGCAAAGTCGATAGCAGATGCTGCGGCGAAAGGAGACCCCACGGCACTCGAGGTCTATCGTATATCCGGAGAATATTTAGGGCGGGGATTGTCTCTGCTGATCGATATTTTAAACCCCGAAAAAATTGTCATAGGAAGCATTTTTGCCAGAAACCAATCTCTGTTTCTTGATGCTATGACTTCCGAAATCGAGAAAGAAGCACTGTCAGCATCTGCAGGCTGCTGTGAAATCGTTCCTTCCGGTCTCGGAGAAGAGATTGGCGATTATGCATCTGTCGCCACAGCGCTTTTATAAGGAGAAAAATATGTTTACCGAACTACTTGAGAGATACCCGAAATTGATTTCTTGCAAGGACGATATCCTGCGCGCAAGAGAAGCTCTCATACGGTGCTACGAGAAAAAAGGAAAGCTGTTGCTCTGCGGCAACGGCGGAAGCTCTGCTGACTGCGACCACATCGTCGGAGAGCTTATGAAAGGTTTTTTGCTCAAACGAAAAATAGATGACAATAGAATCCCCAAGGATATCCGTCAATATTTGCAACACTCTTTACCGGCAATCTCTCTTTCGTCTCAAACAGCCGCTATGAGCGCATTCATAAACGACGTAGAACCTTCGATGGTCTATGCGCAAATGCTTTACGGTTATGCCCAACCCAACGACGTATTTATCGGA